>DATLGG010000093.1:0-4998 GCA_035540615.1 Actinomycetota bacterium
GTCCCGGCGTCGACCCACTCGAGCTTCGTCCCGGACGCTTCTGTGTGCTGCGTCAGGTCGAAGCTGCCCCTGTGGGCAATCCCTTCGAGCTCCGACCACCCGATCGGGAAGAGGTACTCGATGTCGCTCGTCGCGCTCGAGTAGTGCGAGAGCTCGTCGCCCTCGTGCGCGCGCACGCGCAGGTGGCTCTCGCGCAGGCCGAGGTCGACGTACCAGCGCCGCCGCTCCTCGATCCAGTAGCGGTGCCACTCGTCCGCCTCGTCCGGCGGCACGAAGAACTCCATCTCCATCTGCTCGAACTCGCGCGTGCGGTAGATGAAGTTCCCCGGGGTGATCTCGTTGCGGAATGACTTGCCGATCTGCGCGATGCCGAACGGAAGCTTCTTCCGGCTCGCCTGCTGAACGGTGACGAAGTCCACGAACATCCCCTGCGCCGTCTCCGGACGGAGGTAGACCTCGTTCTCCGCGGACTCGACGGGCCCCATGAACGACTTGAACATCAGGTTGAAGTTGCGCGCGTCGGTCCAGTCGTTGTTGCCGCAGTTCGGGCAGGCCCGGCTCTCCGGCAGGTGGTCCTCGCGGAAGCGCTGGTGACAGCTGAGGCACTCGACGAGCGGGTCCGTGAACGAATCCAGGTGGCCGCTCGCCTCCCAGACGCGCGGGGACATCATGATCGAGGACTCGAGCCCGACGACGTCGTCGCGCTCCTGGACCATCGCCTTCCACCAGGCGGCCCGGACGTTGCGTTTCAGCTCCACGCCGAGCGGCCCGTAGTCCCAGAACGACCGCAGCCCGCCGTAGATCTCGGAGGACTGGAAGACGATGCCACGGCGCTTCGCCATGGCGACGATCGTGTCCATCAGGTCAGCCATCCGGCTCCTCTCCCGGCCGCTGGCGGCGGCCGCTGGCGTCCGGTCAGGATATCCCGCGGGGGCACTCAGCGCGGATCGAGGCGGTACCCGACGCCCCGAACGGTGCGGATCCGCTCGCCACCGAGCTTCTTGCGCAGGTACCCGACCGGGGAGCTCTCCGCCGCTGTCCCATACACGCCCGCGGCCTCGCGCTGTGGCACACTGGCGCCACGCGGCATCCGCGACGGGACGCCGCACGGGAGGGAAGGAGCCGGACATGTCCGCACCTCTCCGCCGTCTGGCGGTCCTCGTTCCGCTCGCGCTTCTGACCCATCTCGCACCGGCGGGAGCGATCGATCCGGTTGCGCCGTCGCTCCGGCTGACGGCCGTCGAGACGAGCGACGTCACGCTGTACAACTACGGCGGCCACGTGCCCCTCGACCTCGGCGTGTACGTCGCCTCGGTCGGGGGCGACGTCCGGATCGACGCACGGGCGGAGGAGCATGGTCATGCGCCCGTGGCGAACCAGGTCGATGCTGAGAGCGGAACCGTCCTGAGGCCGATCCCCGCCGAGATGCTTGATGGCTGGGCCGGGCTCAAGGGATTCGTGCGCGTGACGTTCACGAACACGACCGGAGCGCTCGTGGCGGATCAGCGGTTCACCTTCTGCCCGAGCGGATGGGACCGCCAGCGCGTCGATGACACGGGTCCGCCGGCACAGCGCTACCCCTCGGGTTGCTCGGAAGGGTTCCCCTTCCTCCGTGGGATGGTCTGGGGCATCGAGGAGGGGTGGGCGACCAGCCTGTTCGGCAGCGAGGAAGAGGGCCCGACCGGAGCGGTGTCGGTCCCCCGCGGGCGCTACACCGTGAGGGTCGAGGTCGACCCCGGCCATGCGACGCTGTTCGGTATCGCTGAGGAAGATGCGGCCGTCGAGCTCGACGTGCGCGTCCGGCGACCTCCGAGCTCCTCATGGTGGTCCGAGGACCCACTGGCGGACGGGCGTCTCGAGCCGCAGGGAGCCGCCACCGAGATAACCGATCCGGACCCGTCGACGCTTCCCGACCTCGCCGCCCTCCCGGCGTGGTCGATCGGGGTCCGCAACAACGCGCGCACGGGGCGGTCGTGGCTGCGGTTCGCCGCCAGCCCGTGGAACGCCGGACCCGCGCCACTCGTCGTTGAGGGGTTCCGCTCGCAGACGCAGGCGAAGACGATGGATGCCTTCCAGTACTTCTACGACGAGGACGGTTCCGTCGTGGGGCGCGCGCCGACCGGCACGCTCGTCTACCACGATGCGCCCGGCCATCACCATTGGCACTTCGAGATGTTCGCCCTCTACACCCTGCTGACGCAGGGACCGGATGGCGAGGAGGTGCAGCGGAGCAGGAAGCAGGGGTACTGCCTCGTCCCGACGGACGCGGTCGACCTGACGGTTCCGCGTGCCGCCTTCGGTCCGTCGCTCACCGGGCTCGCGACCGCCTGCCGCGGCCGGTCGGCGCTCTCCGTGCGCGAGGTCCTCGACGCCGGCTGGGCGGACACGTACTACCAGAGCGTCGCGGGGCAGGCGATCAACATCACGAAGATCCCGAACGGCACCTACATCCTGCGGGTGACGGTGAACCCGGGCGATGTCCTGCACGAGGTGACCGCCGCGAACAACGTCGCGGACCGCGTCATCCGCCTCCGCGGGAAGAAGGGCGCCCGGCGCGTCAGCGTCGAGCCGTGGAACGGGGTCCGCGCCTGAACGCCTAGCTTCGGATCCGGGGGCCCGGCGGACGAGCGGCCGCCTCGAGGATGTCGAGCGCCTCGGGCGGGAGCCCCTGCTGGCGCATCGCCGCGCGCAGGACGTTCACGTAGGCGTCGCTCGGCCGGACGAAGCCGGTCTGATGCGCGACCCGATAGGTCACGCAGTCGACGGTGCGGTCGCCGGTCGCGACGGTGACGTCTTCCTGCCGGTAGAACGTGGGATGCCCCTCGTACGTGTCGAGGGCACGGATGCATTCCTCCGGCACCTCCCACACGACCCCCCAGACGTGCGCGTCGGGATCGGCCTCGATGTTGGCGGCGCCCCCCTCCCAGCGCTCGGAGTAGACGGTGAAGCCGAGGCGGTACCCGTCGAGCCGCCCAACCTTCCCCGCGGGCGCCCCCGGGCAGGCTTCAGCCATCGCCCGAGGGTCCATGTGGACGCCGTAGGCGAAGTACCTCATCCGCCGACGCCCCCGAACCGACGGTCGCGTCGCTGGTAGTCGCGGATCGCGTCGAACAGGTGCTGGGGGGAGAAGTCCGGCCACAGCACCGGCGTGAACCACAGCTCGGCGTAGGCAGCCTGCCAGACCAGGAAGTTGGAGAGGCGCTTCTCCCCCGACGTCCTGATCACGAGATCCGGATCGGGCACATCGGGATGGTACATCCGGCGGGAGAGGCTGCGCGCGTCGACCCGGCGGCCGCGCAGCCGCCCGGCACGCTGGTCGGCCAGCAGTGCCCGGACCGCATCCACGATCTCGGCCCGCCCGCCGTAGTTCAGCGCGACGATCAGCTGCATGCGGCTGTTCTGCCGGGTCAGCCGTTCGGCGTCATCCATCTCGCGCACCACCGCTTTCGGGAGTGGGCGCTCACGCCGCCCGAGGAAACGGAGCCGGACGCCGCGCTCGTGCAGATCGTCCCGCCGCATGCGGATCAGCTGCCGGTTGAAATCCATGAGGAAGCGCACCTCCGAGGCCGGCCGTCGCCAGTTCTCCGTCGAGAAGGCGTAGACCGTGAGGAAGCCCACCCCCACCTCGAGCGCGGCCTCGACGATGCCGAAGAGCGCCTCCTCCCCCGCCTCGTGCCCCTTCGTCCTCGGGAGGCCGCGCTCGCGCGCCCAACGGCCGTTCCCGTCCATCACGATCGCGACGTGGCGGGGGACCCGTCGAGGATCGATCCCGGAGGGCGTCATCCCGGCGGTCGGCGGGCGACGAGACCGGGCAAGCTCCGGATCCGGCGCTCGAGGTGCCACTCGGTGAACGCGTAGAGGAGCGCCCGTCCCGCCCCCCGGGTCCGCGGTGGGGGTGTCATCGCCCCCGCTTCCTCGAAGGTCACGGTCGCCAGCGTCGCCAGCCAGCGAAGCGCGTCGGGATCCGCGCGCTGGGCGTCGCGGTCCCGGTCCGTCTCGCACACGGCTCCGCCCTGCGCGTGGGAGAAGCGGCCGACCTCCGTCGAGCCGCAGACCGCACAGGCGGTGAAGCTCGGGGCGAACCCGGAGAGCCCGAGCAGGCGGAGCAAGAACGATTCGGCCACGGCGGCGGGATCGGCCGGACGGGTCTCGAGCGCGCGGAGGCCCTTGACCAGGAGCAGGAAGAGCGGGACGTTGCGCTCGTGCTCTTCCGCCACCTTGTCGGCGGCCTCGAGCATCGTCGCGCCGGCCGCCACCAGTGAGTAGTCCTCCCGCAGCGTCCGGAAGGGATGGACGATCTCCGCCTGGGTCACCGTGTCGAGCGACCGGCCGCGGTAGAGCATGAGGTCGACGTGCGTGAAGGGCTCGAGCCGGGCGCCGAACCGGCTCGTCGTCCTGCGGAGGCCCTTCGCCACCGCCCGGACCTTCCCCGACCCCTGGGTCAGGACGGTGACGATCTTGTCCGCCTCCGCGAGCTTGATCGAGCCGAGAACGACCCCCTGGTCCTTGTACAGCGGCATCGAGCGAATCGTACCGCCGGATGTTGCCGGGACTGGGAGGTCTAGTCGAGGAGACCGTCGCGGAGCGAGCGGCCCACGGCGCCGGCGCGGCTGTAGACGCCGAGCCGCTCGAAGATGCGCTCGACGTAGTTGCGGACGGTGAAGGCCGACAGCCCGAGCTCGTCGGCGATCTCCGCGTACCGGAGGCCGTCGGCCATGAGGCGCACGATCTGGACCTGCCGGGGGGTCAGGCTCGCGGCGGGGGGGCTCGGCTCGGTGGCGGTCTGCATGTCGGCATCATCACCGGATGTCACCACCCGGGGGAATAGCCCCGCCGGGGCATCTTCGGCCCCTCCGGCCGGGTGGTGCCGGGCGCGGAGAGGATGAGGTCGGCCGGCCTACGACGGATGCAGCGAAGCGAGCAGGGCGTCGAGCAGCGACGACGCCCCGATGCGGAAGCGCTGGGGCGTGACCGCCGCCGGCCCGAGCACGGCGCGCG
>DATLGG010000094.1:0-5850 GCA_035540615.1 Actinomycetota bacterium
CTCCCGCTCGATCGAGATGGCCCGCCCGCGCTGCGCCCCCTCGAGCACCTCGGGCTCCAGGACGTAGGTCCCGGCGTTGATCGTGCCGGGCTTCGGCTCCTCGGGCTTCTCGCGGAAGGCGAGGATCCGTCCGTCCGCCTCGGTCTCCACGAGCCCGAACGGCCGCGCGTCGGCGACGGGAACGAGCGCGATCGTGGCCGTCGCCTGACGCTCGCGATGGAACCCGACGAGGGCGGTCAGGTCGAGGTCGCTCACGACGTCGCCGTTCAGCGCGAGGAAGGTGCGGTCGAGATGGGAGGCGGCCCCGGCGATCGCGCCGAACGTCCCGAGGGGCTCCGGCTCGGTGACCCAGGTGAGGGTCGGGGCCCCGGAGCGCTCCGCGAGGAAGCCGCGGAAGCGCTCCTCGAGGTACGGGGACGAGAGGATCGCCTCCTCCACCCCGTGCTCGGCCAGGTGATCGAGGACGTGGTGCAGGAGCGGACGGTTCATGAACGGCAAGAGCGGCTTCGGTGTCGTCTCGGTGAGCGGGCGCAGGCGCGTGCCGCCCCCGCCGACGAGCACGACCGCCTTCACCGCGAGGCCCCGCGGGACGCGATGAGGGCCCGTCCCCACAGCGCCAGGCGCACGAACGGCCGGAGGAGCGCGGCGGCGCCCGGGGACCGGTGCTTCACGAAGTAGCGGTAGATGCTCCGCGAGTGCTCGAACGCCAGCCACCGGACCCGTGCGCGCGAGGAGACGCCCTGCTCGTGGACGACCTCGAGCTCCGGCGAGAACAGGACGCGCCACCCCCGCTGCCGCAGGCGTGTGCAGAGGTCGACGTCCTCGACGTACATGAAGAAGCCCTCGTCGAACCCGCCGATCTCGTCGAACGCCTCCCGACGGATCACCATCGCGGACCCGGAGACCCACTCGACCTCACGCTCCGAGGTTCGGTCCCAATCCGCCATCGTGTACGCGCGAGACCATCGGTTGTTCGGGCGGAAGGGGCCGACGAAGGCGTGCCCGAGCGCTTCGCCGAGTCCCGGCACCCGGCGGGCGGACGGCTGCAGGGACCCGTCACTGTTGCGCACGAGCACCCCGACCACCCCGGCGCGCGGGCGCTCCTCGGCGACCTTCACGATCCCCTCGAGCGTCCCACCGACGATCTCGGCGTCGGGGTTCAGGAGAAGGACGTAGGGCGTGGACGTCGCTCGGATCCCCTGGTTCGCCGCGACCGCGAACCCCCGGTTGTCGCCGTTGGCGATGAGTCGCGTTCCGGCATGCCGTTCCTCGATCCCGTCGATGCTGCCGTCCGTCGACGCGTTGTCCACCACGACGATCTCGGTCGGATGCTCCCCCGCCGCCGCGCGGACCGAAGACAGGCAGCGCTCGAGGTACTCGCCGGAGTTGTGGTTCACGACGACGACGCCGACGGGGGCGGCCGGCATCTCAGGTCGCCGATCCGGTCCGGGAGATGAGGAAGATCCCGGTGCAGATCAGCGCGACCCCCGCCCAGCGCAGCGGCGGCACCTGAGCCTTGAGCAGGAAGCGATCGGCCAGCAGGATGATCACGTACGTGAGCGCGGCGAACGGGTAGGCGAAGGAGAGCCGCGTCCGCGACAGCACGACGATCCAAACCGCCGCGGACATCCCGAACAGCACGAGCCCCGCCCACACGAACGGCTCGCGCGCGACGCGCAGTGCCGAGGCCACCGGCTGCCCCAGGATGATCCCGGAGCGCCCGTGCTCGGTGACGCGGTCGACACCGAACTTCAGGGTCAGCTGAGCGGCGGCCGCGAGCGCCACGGACAGCAGGATGAACGCGATGACCAAGAGCTTCCTCCTCCCGTTGCCTTCCGCCTCGTCGCCGACGACGACCGGCGCGCCGGCGGTCCGACCGGGTGACCCGAGCGTCACGATGCCACCTCGTGCCCGACCTTCGCCATCGCCTCGGCCAGCTCGGCGTCGGACCGCACGACGACGTCCGACGGCCCCGCCTGCTCGCCGAGGCCGCCCACGTCGGCCACGATCGCCGGCGTCCCGATCGCCTGCGCCCGCGCCAGCACGCCGGAGGACCAGGAGCGACGGTACGGCAGGATGACGGCGTCGGCCGCCGCGACCCACGCGTCGAACTCCTCGTCGGCGACGAAGCGCTCGACGAGCTCGACCCGCGGGTCGGCCGCCGCGAGCCGCCGGACCTCCGCGGCGTACGCGACGTTCTCCGGTGTCGGGTCCTTGACCGAGCCGACGACGTACAGGAGCGCGTCCTGCGGGACGGCCCGGATCGCCCGGTCGACCCCCTTCCCGGGATGCAGGAACCCCGGGACCACGAGGATCCTCGCTTCCGCCGGCAGCTCCAGGCGCCGCCGCGCGTCCGCACGGGAGACGGGGCCGCGGACCTCGACGCCGTCGACGTGTGGGACGACGCGCGCGCGGCGGATCCGGCCGAACCGACGCTCGAACGACCGTCGCTCGGCCTCGGTGTGGAACAGCAGCAGCGGCGCCGCGCGGAACGCTCGCGTGAGCAGGATCTCGTCGGGCCGCCACCACCGCGGCGGGTCGGCCTCATGGACGAGGATCTCCGTGCGCGGCCGGCGCTTGACGAGCGCGAGGAGGCCGAGCGAGGTCCCGATCTTCGAGAGCGGGGCGCGGGGACGGAAGTAGAGGGCCGGCTGGAAGTGAATGAGGATCCGGTCGCCCGGCCGCGTCAGCTCCACGGCCCGCCGGAACGGACGTCCGCCGTCGAACCGGATGCGCTCGTCCCCTTCGCCATCCGGGGGAGACAGGACGGTCACGGTCTCGCCGGCGCCACGCATCCGGGCGACCTGCGTGTGCGCGTACGCGCCGATGCCGCAGCGGCGCGGGGGGTACGACGACACGACGAGGAGACTCACAGCGGCTCCACCCGCACGTCGGTCGGGATGTGCAGGCGCGTGGAGACGGCGGCGGTCTCAGCGATCTCGAACGGGTACTGCTGGACGTGCCAGTCGTAGACCTGCGTGCGTTCGCGGTCGCGAACGCCGATCGAGACGAAGTGACGTCCCTCGACGAAGGGGATCGACCCGAGGCGGAACACGATCCGCTGCTTCGCTCCATCGGACGCATCCAAGGACACGCCGTGGAGCTCGGTCGACGTCGAGAAGACCCGCTGATCGGTCGCGTCGTGGATCGAGAGCCACACGACGGGATCGGGGACCGGGCGGTTGACGCGGGTCTCGACCTGCACGACGAGCGGGTCGCCCGGCACCACCTCCCCGACCGGGGCGCCGGAGGGGTCGAGCAGCTCAACGGCCGTCACCTCGACCTCGCGCGTCGCGTCGGCCCGCTGGTATCCAGCGTGCGAGCGGAGCATCGCGAGACGGAACTCCCGCACGACGCGATCGACGTCGCCGGACGCCGCGACGCGACCGCGCTCGAGCATCACCGCCTCGTCGCAGATCTCGCGCACCCGTTCGACGGCGTGGGTCACGACGATGATCGTCCGGCCCTCCTGCCGGAAGTCCTTCACCCGGTTCATGCACTTGCGCTGGAACGCCTCGTCGCCCACCGACAGAACCTCGTCGACGAGCAGGATGTCGGGATCCACGTGAACGGCCACGGCGAAACCGAGCCGCACGTACATGCCCGAGGAGTAGAACTTCACCTGGTTGTCGATGAACTCCTCGAGCTCGGCGAAGGCCACGATCTCGTCGAAGTACCGATCGGTCTCCCGCCTGCTGAGCCCGAGCAACGAGGCGTTCAGGTAGACGTTCTCGCGGCCCGTGAGCTCGGGGTGGAACCCCGCGCCGAGCTCGAGCAGCGCCGCGACGCGACCGCGGGTGACGACCGTCCCCGTGGTCGGACGCAGGATCCCGCCGATCACCTTGAGCAGCGTCGTCTTGCCCGAGCCGTTCGCGCCGATCAACGCGACGGTCCTCCCGGATGCGATCTCGTACGACACGTCGCGCAGGGCCCAGAACTCCTCGGAACGGCTGCCCCGCATCCGCAGGACCCGCTCCTTCAAGCTGCCCGGGCGCTCGTGGTAGCGGCGGAAGCGCTTCGAGACCGCGTCGATCGAGACCGAGGCCGCGCTCATCCGAGCTCCTCGGCGAAATCTCCCGAGCGGCGGAAGAAGAGGCGCCACGTCAGCAGCAGCAGCGCGAGCGAGATCGCGCCGAGGACGCCGAGGCGGATCGCGTACCAGGCCAGGCCCGCGTCCGGCAGCACCGGGGTCGTCCCGTCCGGGAACGTCCTCGCCCCGTAGAGGGCTCGTTGGAAGCCGAGCACGACGTGGACCATCGGGTTGAGCTGGTAGAGCTGGAAGAGCAGGGGCGAGCCCAGCTCCGTGCTCTTGTCGAGGACCAGTCGGGCCGGATAGATGACCGGCGTGAACCAGAACCAGGCCAGCAGCAGCAGCTCCACGAGGTGCGCCGTGTCGCGGTAGCGGACGTTCAGCGCGGAGGTGAGCAGGCCGACCGCCAGGGTGAACAGCAGGAGGACCGCGAGCGCGAGGGGAAGCAGCACGATCTGCGAGCCGAGGAACCCGTAGCCGGTCGCGAGCATGACGGCGAGCAGGACGAGGAACTGGAAGCCGAAGTTGACGAGCGACGATCCGAGGGCCGACAGCGGCAAGATCTCCCGGGGGAACGCGACCTTCCCCACGAGCGAGGCGTTGTTCACGACCGACGACGTCGCGCCGCTCAACCCCGTCGAGAAGAGCGCCCACGCGAGCAACCCCGACAGCAGGTAGACCGCGAAGTCCGGCACGCGGCTCGGAAGGATGAAGGTGAACACGACGAAGAACACGACGAGGTAGAGCAGCGGGTTCATCATCGACCACGCGACACCGAGCGCCGAGGACTTGTACTTCACCTTCGTCTCTTTCCTCGCGAGGTTCACGAGCACCTCGCGACGGCGCCAGAGATCGGCGATCCGCGTGCGGACGCGGAGCCGAGGCGGCTCGCTCGTGCGGATCCGCTCTTCAGCGACCGCCATCGAGACCCTCCACGATCTCGCGCACGGCCTCGGCCAGCGGCGGCATCGAGGGGATGTCACCCCGCAGGACGAGGCTCGTCAGCGGTGAGCTCGGCGGCCGCGCGGCGGGACGATCCAGGTCGCCCGCCTTCTGTTCGACGACCTCGCCGGGCAGGGAATGGTCCCGGGCGGCGCGCAGGAGGACGTCGTGCCAGGTGGTCGCCTCCGGGCCGCCGAGATGGACGAGGCCCCGGTACCCGGCGTCGACGAGCGGGATCAGCCGCTCCGCGAGGTGGCGGACGTGCGTCGGCGTCCCGACGAGATCGCCCATCGCCGGTGCGCTCTCCCCCCGCGCGAGCCGTCCGAGCGCCCCCGACAGGTAGTCACGGCCGCTGCCGAAGACCCACGACGTCCGGACGATGAGGTGATCCGCCGCGTGCGCCGTGACCTCGCGCTCGCCCCCCAGCTTGCTGTGGCCGTAGACGGAGATCGGGTTCGGCTCGTCGAACTCGTGGTAGGCCGCCCCCTTCCGCCCGTCGAACACGTAGTCCGTCGACACGTGGATCAGGAGCGCGCCCGCCGCCGCGGCGGCGAGCGCCACGTTGCGTGCGCCGAAGGCGTTCGCGCGGTACGCCGCCTCGGGGTCGACCTCGCAGCCGTCGACGGACGTCATCGCGGCGGCGTTCAGGACGACGTCGGGTCGAGCGGCGGCGATCGCCTCGTGAACGCCGAGGCGGTCCTCCACGGCCAGACGCGTGCGGGGATAGGCGATCACCTCGTGCTCGGCGCCCGCGGCGGCGGCGAACGCGGTGCCGAGCCCGCCACCCGAACCGGTGAGGAGGACCCTCACAGGACGCCCCCCCGCCCGACGACGATCGCGACGTCGGCGTTGCCGACGACCGCGCGGCCGGCGCGCCG
>DATLGG010000095.1:0-2516 GCA_035540615.1 Actinomycetota bacterium
GGAGGCGCTCTCCCTCGGCCACAACTACATCGGCACGGAGCACATCCTGCTCGGCCTCGTCCGCGAGAACGAGGGCGTCGCCGCGCGGATCCTGCTCGACTTCGACGCCGACGCGGAGAAGATCCGCAACGAGATCATCCGGATGCTCTCCGGCCCCGGCCGCCGCCAGGGCGGCGCCGCCGGCGCCGCGGGCGAGAAGTCGAAGAGCTCGAAGCTCCTCGACCAGTTCGGCCGCAACCTGACGAAGGCCGCCTCCGAAGGGAAGCTCGACCCCGTCGTCGGGCGCCAGACCGAGATCGAGCGCGTGATGCAGATCCTCTCGCGCCGGCAGAAGAACAACCCGGTGCTGATCGGCGAGCCCGGCGTCGGCAAGACCGCCGTCGTCGAGGGCCTCGCGAACCGGATCTCGACCAACCAGGTGCCCGAGATCCTGAAGGGCAAGCAGATCTACACGCTCGACCTCGCCGCCCTCGTCGCCGGCTCGAAGTACCGCGGCGAGTTCGAGGAGCGGCTGAAGAAGGTCATGAAGGAGATCATGCAGCGGGGCGACATCGTCCTCTTCATCGACGAGCTCCACAACCTCGTCGGGGCGGGTGCCGCCGAGGGCGCGATCGACGCGGCCTCGATCCTGAAGCCGGCGCTCGCGCGCGGTGAGCTGCAGACGATCGGCGCGACGACGCTCGACGAGTACCGCAAGTACCTGGAGCGCGACGCGGCGCTCGAACGGCGCTTCCAGCAGGTGCGCGTCGACGAGCCGTCGATCGACGACACGGTGCAGATCCTGCGCGGCCTCCGCGACCGCTACGAGGCGCACCACCGCTGCCAGATCTCGGACGACGCACTCCGCGCCGCCGCCGTGCTGGCCGACCGGTACATCCAGGACCGGCACCTCCCGGACAAGGCGATCGACCTCATCGACGAGGCAGGCTCGCGCCTGCGCATCAAGACGATGAGCGCGCCGCCGCGGTATCGCGAGCTCGAGGACGAGATCGAGCGCGTGCGCACCGAGAAGGAGGCCGCGATCGAGGCGCAGGAGTTCGAGAAGGCCGCCTCATTGCGCGACAAGGAGCGCAAGCTGACGCAGAAGAAGAAGGAGCTCGAGGAGAACTGGCGCGCCGAGGAGTCCGAGGAGCAGCCGGTCGTGGGCGAGGACGAGATCGCCGACATCGTCTCGATGTGGACGGGCATCCCGGTCTTCAAGCTCACCGAGGCGGAGTCGCAGAAGCTGATCCGCATGGAGGACGAGCTGCACAAGCGCGTGATCGGCCAGCACCAGGCGGTCGTCGCGGTGGCGAAGGCGATCCGCCGCGCCCGCGCGGGGATCAAGGACCCGAAGCGGCCGACCGGCTCGTTCATCTTCCTCGGCCCGTCGGGCGTCGGCAAGACGGAGCTCGCGCGCACGCTCGCCGAGTTCCTCTTCGGCGACGAGGACGCGATGATCCAGATCGACATGTCGGAGTACATGGAGAAGCACTCCGTGTCCCGGCTCGTCGGCTCCCCGCCCGGCTACGTCGGCTACGACGAGGGCGGCCAGCTCACCGAGGCCGTGCGGCGCAAGCCGTACTCGGTGCTCCTGCTCGACGAGATCGAGAAGGCGCACCCTGACGTCTTCAACATCCTGCTCCAGATCCTGGAGGAGGGGAAGCTCACCGACTCGCAGGGGCGGAAGGTCGACTTCCGCAACACGATCGTGATCATGACGTCGAACATCGGCGCCGGCCAGATCGCGAAGAACCAGACGCTCGGGTTCTCGTTCGGCGACGAGGTCGGCCTCTCGTACGACGAGATGAAGGGCCGCGTCATGGGCGACCTGAAGAAGGTCTTCCGGCCGGAGCTCCTGAACCGGATCGACGAGACGATCGTCTTCCACAAGCTCGGCAAGGAGGAGATCTTCACGATCGTCGACCTGCAGCTGAAGCGGCTGCGCGAGCAGATGGCCGCCTACGAGGTCGCGATCGAGCTCACCGACGCGGCGAAGGACGTGCTCGTCGAGCAGGGGTTCGACCCGGCGATGGGCGCCCGGCCGCTGCGCCGTGCGATCCAGCGCTTCATCGAGGACCCGCTTGCGGACTTCGTGCTCGGCCGCGAGCTCAACCCCGGCGCGACGATCCTCGTCGACCGCAAGGAGGAGCTCACGGGCGAGGAGAACGAGTCGCTCGTCGAGATCCGCATCGTCGAGGGCGAGGCGTCGGGGGAGAAGGTGACGGTGCCGGCCGCCGAGCCGGCCGAGCCCGACGAGGCGCCGGCAGACGAGGAGTAACCGGGAGGCCGCCGCGAGGCGGCCTCTCTCGTTCTTCGGCTCCGTCCTGGCGCCGGGAAGACTTTTCACACACTCGGCACAGACGTCGTCCCCCGGCGCCCGTATCGTGGGTCGCCGATGGCGAAGGCGGCGGTCAACTACGCGTGCACCGAGTGCGGCTACTCCGCGGGGCGCTGGTTCGGCAAGTGCCCCGGCTGCAACGCGTTCGGCTCGCTCGTCGAGGAGCTGCCGCCGGACGCCGCCCGCCCGCAGGCGA
>DATLGG010000096.1:0-4622 GCA_035540615.1 Actinomycetota bacterium
ACGACGAACGGCAGCGGCTACGAGGAGGTTCCGATCGGCGACCTCATCCGTGGGATCGCGGAAGACGCCAGCACGCTCGTGCGCAAGGAGCTGGACCTGGCGAAGCAGGAGGTCACCGAGGGCATCAAGGGCCGGGCGATCGGCCTCGGGATGCTCGCCGGGGCGGCGATCCTGGGGATCATCGCGCTCACGTTCGTCGGTTCCACGATCGCGTATGCCCTCGACAACGTCATGCCCGCGTGGTTGTCACGGCTGATCGTGACCCTGCTCTACCTCGGCGGCGCGGCGGGAGTCGCCGTCGCCGGGACGAAGGCGATGAAGCGTGGCTCCCTCACCGCGGAGACCGCGCGAGAGACGATGAAGGAGGATGTTCGATGGGCCAAAGAGCAACTGACACGGTGAAGGAGATCGAAGAGGTGCGCGGCCGGCTCGGCGATCAGGTCGAGGAGCTCGAGAGCCGGCTGCCCGCGATCGCGCGGACCCCACGGCGGGCACTCGGGTTCCTGGCCGCGACCGGCGCGGCGGGTGCGGCCCTGTGGGTCGTCGCCGGCCGGATCCGCCAGGCGCGGCGGCCCGTGGGGCGGATCGAGCGCGTGGCTCGGAAGCTCCCCGATCGGATCGCCAACCCGGCGATGCGCGGGATCGAGCGCGCCCCGTCGTGGACCGGCTGGGCGCTCGCCGGTGCCGGCTTCCTCGCGGCGACGAGGATCGCCGAGATGCGGCGCCTGAAGCGGATCGAGCGGGCGATCCAGGCCGATCTCGCCGACGTCGGGCGTTAGGAGAAGAAGCGCGTCACGGCGGCGGGGTCTTCGGTGAAGCTCCATCGCTCGACGACCTTGCCGCCGTGCATGTCCATGACCTCGACCGTGCGATAGCGGAGCTCTTCGTCTCCGCGGCGCGCAACAGCCTCGACCATCGCGACGACGTGATCGTCGTTCGCGAGGACGTCATGTACCTGGCCCTCGACGTCTCCGATCCACCCGGCCAGGGAGTCCATCACGGCCTGCTTCGCATGGATCGGTTCGTTGCCGCCGATCTCGTGCCAAACGACGTCGTCGGCGAGGAGGTCCTGGAACCCCGTCGCGTCACCGCTGCCTTCCATCGCCTGCCGGAACCGTCTCGCGTTCGCGTGCTCTTCCATCGCGCCTCCCCCGGGTCGTCGGCGCGAGCATAGCGAGCCGCTGGACGAGGTGGAAGAGGTCCCTCTCAGGGAAAGGCGCGCTTGATCCTTGCCCCGCCGAGGACTTCGTCGCCCCGGTAGAACACCGCGCTCTGTCCCGGCGCGACCGCCCGCTGGGGCGCGTCGAACTCGACGCGCGCGGAGCCTCGTTCGCTGGAGGCAAGGAGCATCGCAGGGACAGCCGAACCTCGATACCGGATCTGGACCTCTACCTTGAGGGCACCACCGGGCGGCTCGCCCGCCACCCAGGTCACGCGGTCGCCTTCGAACCCCCTCCTGGCGAGCATCTCCCCGGGCCCCACGACGACGCGGTTCGCCCTCGGATCGACCTCCAGGACGTAGGAGCGCTCCCCCGTCGAGACGCCGACACCGCGGCGCTGCCCCACCGTGTAGAGCGCGGCCCCGGCGTGGGTCCCCAGCGGCCGGCCGTCCGGCGAGACGACGTCGCCCTCGCGCAACAGGTGCGGCGCGTGCGTGCGGAGGAACCCCCCGGCGTCGCCCGAGGGCGCGAAGCACAGCTCCTGGGAATCCGGCTTGTCAGCGACCGGCAACCCGAGCCGCCGCGCATGCGCCCGGGTCTCCTCCTTCGTCTGCCCGCCGATCGGGAACACGACCCGCGCGAGCTCCCGCTGACCGAGCGTGTGGACCATGTAGGACTGGTCCTTCGCCCGGTCACGCCCGCGCAGGAGCCGCCAGCGGCCGTCGTCGCCACGGTCGGACCGGACGTAGTGGCCGGTCGCGACCAGGTCGATCCCCAGCTCGTCGGCCCGTTCGATCAGCGCGCCGAACTTGATGTGCTGGTTGCAGCGCACGCAGGGGTTCGGGGTCCTTCCCTGCTCGTGCTCGGAGACGAAGTCGTCCAGCACGTGGTCGGCGAACCGGCCGCGGAGGTCGGGAGTCTCGAACGCGAAGCCTGCGTGCTCGGCCACGGCGCGCGCGTCGGTCTCGGCCTGCGGCCCGCAGCAGCCGTGGTCCGTGGAGGCGCCGTCGACGAGCTTGAGGTGCGAGCCCAGCACCTCGTGGCCCGCCTCATGCAGGAGGCAGGCGGCGACCGAAGAGTCGACGCCGCCGCTCATCGCGACCAGGACCGATGCCATGCATCCAGGCTAGCATCGAGGGGTCATGCGACTCGTCGACCTGAGCCACATCCTCGAGGACGGGATGGACGCCTACCCGGGCCTCGGCGTCGCCCGGTTCACGCCGATCGTCGACCACGAGACCTCTCGCGACCGCTACCGGGGGAAGGCCGAGTTCTACCTCGGCCACGTCGACATGCCCGCCAACACCGGCACGTACCTCGACTCGCCGTTCCACCGTTTCCCTGACGGCGACGACCTCGGCGCCCTGTCGCTCGGCCGGGTGGCCGGGCTCCCCGGGATCCGCGTCCGCGTCCCGGGAACGACGCAGGCGGTCGAGATCCACCTCGAGCCGAGAGACGTGCGCGGCCGGGCGGTCGTCGTCGAGACGGGGCGGGCACAGGGCTGGGGAACGCCGGGGTACTGGGAGGACATGCCCTACCTCTCGACGCAGGCGATCGACCTGCTCCTCGAGGGCCAGGCAGCGCTCGTGGCCGTCGACTTCGGCAACGTCGACGACACCGACGATCCCGTTCGTCCCGCGCACACGCGCCTGCTCGAGGCCGGCGTGCTCATCGTCGAGAACCTCGCCGACCCGAGCGACCTTCCCGACGACGGCTTCCGCTTCTTCGCCGTCCCGCCGAGGATCGTCTCGGGGCCCAGCTTCCCGGTTCGGGCGTTCGCGGAGGTCGAGTAGCGCCGTGGACGTTCGCATCGGGCCGATCACCGAAGAGGAGTACGAGCCGTTCATGCAGGCGGCCGGGTTCGCCTTCGGCCGTCATCTGAGCGCGCGGGACCTGGAGCGGGAGCAACTGGTCTTCGAGCGCGAGCGGGCCCTCGCGGCACGGGTGGACGGCCTGACGGTCGGCACCGCGATGGCGAACAGCATGCGGCTGAGCGTCCCGGGCGGGGAGGCCGCCACCGCCGCGATCACGAGCATCGGCGTTGTCCCGACGCACCGGCGCCGCGGCATCATGCGCGAGCTGATGCGCCGCTTGCTGGAGGAGGCCCGGGACCGCGGGGAGCCCCTCGCCGCGCTCCACACGTCGGAGGGGCCGATCTACGGACGCTTCGGCTTCGGGCTCGCGACCAGGATGGGGATCCTGCGGATCGAAGGGCGGCATCCGGAGATCGACGTCGCGACGGAGCCTCGCGAGATCCAGGCGCTGTCGCGGGAGGACGCGCTCGCGGCGTTCCCGGCGATCCACGACGGCGTCCGGCAGGTCCGCCCGGGCATGCCCGACCGGAGCGAGGCCTGGTGGGAGTACCGGCTCCGCGACATGGAGGAGGACGAAGAGAACGCGCAGACGGGATATCCAGAGCCCTTCTTCGCGCTGTCGACGGGGCCCGAAGGGCCCGACGGCTACGTGATCTACCAGGTGAAGCGCGACTGGTCCGACGGCTTCCCGAACGGAACGCTCGAGGTCGTCGAGCTCATGGGGATCGATGCCCACGCCGAGGCGGCGCTGTGGCGGTACTCCTTCGGCATCGACCTGGTGGCGCGGACGGTGGCCTGGATCCGGCCCACGGACGATCCGCTCCTGCACATGCTGGTCGATCCTCGTGCGGCGCGGTTCGAGCTGCGGGACGCGGTCTGGCTCCGGCTCGTCGACGTCGGCGCCGCGCTCGCGGCGCGTCGCTACGGCGCCCGGGACCGGATCGTGATCGAGGTGCGGGATCCGTTCTGCGCGTGGAACGAGGAGCGGTTCGAGCTCGAGGGCGGACCCGAAGGGGCGGAGTGCCGGCCGGGCGCGGGTCCGGCCGATCTCGCGCTCTCGGCGACCGACCTCGGCGCGATCTACCTCGGCGGGACGCGCCTGGCCACGCTGCACCGTGCTGGACGCGTCGAGGAGCTCAACGATGGGGCGGTCCGACGCGCCGACGCGATGTTCGCCTGGGACCCGGCGCCGTGGTGCCCGATGGTTTTCTGAGGCGAGGGCCTAGCCCTTGCGCTTCTTCAGCTCCTCGGTGAGCGCGGGCACGATCTTGAAGAGGTCCCCGACCAGGCCGAAGTCCGCGAGCTGGAAGATGGGCGCGTCACCGTCCTTGTTGATGGCCACGATCGTCTTCGAGGTCTGCATCCCCGCACGGTGCTGGATCGCACCGGAGATGCCGACGGCCACGTAGAGCTGGGGCGAGACGGTCTTCCCCGTCTGACCGACCTGGTGCTGGTGCGGGTACCAGCCCGCGTCGACCGCCGCGCGCGACGCGCCGACCCCCGCACCGAGGACATCCGCCAGCTCCTCGACGAGGCGGAAGTTTTCCTGCGATTTGAGCCCGCGGCCGCCGGCGACCACGATCGGTGCTTCACCGAGGTCCAGCTTCGAAGAGTTGCCGGCACGCATCTCCTTCACGCGCGTGCGCGA
>DATLGG010000097.1:0-3151 GCA_035540615.1 Actinomycetota bacterium
CCGACGAACCGTCCCATGGTCCGCCTCGACCACCAGGACGTGATCTACAAGACCGAGGACGCGAAGTGGAACGCGGTCGTGGAGGATCTCGCACAGCGGCACGAGAAGGGTCAGCCGGTCCTCGTCGGCACCGTCTCGATCGAGAAGTCCGAGAAGCTGTCGACGCTCCTGAATCGCCGCGGGGTCCCGCACCACGTGTTGAACGCGAAGCACCACGAGAAGGAGGCGACGATCATCGCCCAGGCCGGCCGTCGTGGCGCGGTGACGGTGGCGACGAACATGGCCGGGCGCGGCGTCGACATCATGCTCGGCGGGAACGCGGAGTACCTCGCGCGGCAGGAGATGGCGGCGAACGGGTGGGACAACGACCGCTACCTCCTGTTCGAGATGGACGAAGAGGAGCGCGCCGCGTACGAGGCCGAGTACCAGCCGATCTTCGAGCGCCACAAGAAGGAGATCGATGAGGCGCACGAGGAAGTGAAGCAGCTCGGGGGCCTCTACGTCCTCGGCACCGAGCGGCACGAGTCGCGGCGGATCGACAACCAGCTCCGCGGGCGGTCGGGTCGGCAGGGCGACCCGGGCGAATCCCGCTTCTACCTCTCGCTCGAGGACGACCTCATGCGCCTGTTCGCCTCCGACCGCATCAGCGGGATCATGGAGCGCCTGAAGTGGCCCGAGGACGAGGCGATCACCGCGAAGATGGTCTCCCGCGCGATCGAATCGGCCCAGCGCCAGGTCGAGGGCGTGAACTTCGAACGCCGCAAGAACGTCCTGAAGTACGACGAGGTCATGAACACCCAGCGGAAGATCGTCTATCGGGACCGCCGGCGGATCCTCGAGGGCCAGGACCTGCGCGAGCAGACGGTCGACATGATCACCGGCTACCTCTCTGCCCTCGTCGCCAACTACGTCAACCCCGAGATCTTCCCGGAGGAGTGGGACCTCGAGGCGCTCCTCACCCAGCTCCACGCCACCTACCCGAGCGACCTGCGCAAGACCGACCTCGAAGGGATCTCCGATCCCGAGGAGGTCAACGCGAAGGTCATCGAGGAGGCGATCGCCGCGTACGACGCGCGCGAGGAGGAGCTCGGCACCGACGTGATGCGTCAGCTCGAACGGATGGTCCTGCTGTCCGTCATCGACACGAAGTGGCGCGAGCACCTCTACGAGATGGACTACCTCCAGGAGGGCATCCACCTCCGCGCCTACGGGCAGCGGGACCCGCTCGTCGAGTACCAGCGTGAGGCCCACACGATGTTCGAGCAGATGAAGGGCACGATCGAAGAGGAGTTCGTGCGCTACATCTACCGCGTCCAGCTCGTGCGCCAGGACGAGCCGGCTCGCCCGCGGCCCCAGCGCCTCGTCACCTCGCACGGCGACCAGCCGGTCGAGTCGCCCGGGCAGGCCGGGCAGGCGGTGTCGGGGAAGGTTCCCCGCAACGCCCCCTGCCCCTGCGGGTCGGGCAAGAAGTACAAGAAGTGCCACGGGCTGTCCGCCTGAGCCCGGCTAGGATGCCGGCATGAGCGAGTTCACCGACCGGATCCGGGAGATGTCCTCCCGCCTCGCGAGCGCGAAGGAGTACCTTTGACGTCGACCGCAAGCGCGCCGAGGCCGCGGAACTCGAGGGTCGCCTCTCCGAGCCGGGCGTCTGGGACGACCCCTCGCGCGGGCAGCAGCTGACCACCTCGCTCGCCCGCCTCCGCCAGCCCGTCGACCGCTACGACCGCCTCGCCGAGCGCGTCGAGGAGCTCGAGGTGCTCGATGAGCTGCTCGAGGAAGGAGGCGAGGAGATCCGGAGCGAGCTCGAAGAGGCGCTCCGCCGCGTCGAGGCCGACGTCGGGAAGCTTGAGCTCGCCTCCTTGCTCTCCGGTGAGTTCGACGCGAACGACGCGATCGCGAGCATCCATGCGGGCGCCGGCGGGACGGAGTCGCAGGACTGGGCCGAGATGCTGCTGCGGATGTACCTGCGCTGGGCGGAGCGCGAAGGCTACGACGCCGAGGTCGACGAGGTGACTCCCGGCGAGGAGGCTGGCATCAAGAGCGCCACGATCACCCTCCGCGGGCCGAACGCGTACGGGGTCGTCTCGACCGAGGCGGGGGTCCACCGGCTCGTGAGGATCTCACCGTTCGACGCGTCGAGCCGGCGGCACACCTCCTTCGCCAGTCTCGACGTCATCCCCCTCGTGGAGGAGGACGACGAGATCGAGATCGACCCGAAGGATCTCCGCGTCGACACGTACCGCTCGAGCGGAGCCGGGGGCCAGCACGTGAACGTGACCGACTCGGCGGTGCGGATCACCCACCTGCCGACCGGCATCGTCGCAGCCTGTCAGAACGAGCGGTCGCAGATGCAGAACCGCGCCGTCGCGATGCGGATCCTCAAGGCACGCCTCGCCGAGCTCCAGCGCCAGCAGCGCGCCGAGCGGATCGAGGACCTGCGTGGCGAGCGACGGGACATCGACTTCGGGTCGCAGATCCGCTCCTACGTCCTGCACCCGTATCGCATCGTGAAGGATCACCGGACGGGCGTGGAGATCGGCGACGTCGACCGCGTGCTCGACGGCGACCTCGAGCCGCTGATCGAAGCGGCGCTGCGGCACCGAGCCGGGGCCGCGTCCTAGTGGCGCTCGTCGACGAACGCGTCGCACGCGCGCCGTCCCCGCAGGCGCCCGTCGCGCGTCGCCGCGAATGGCTCCCGACCCTGCTCGTCGTGGCGGCCGCCCTGGGCGCGGCCTGGGTCTGGCTCGGCCCGTTCATCCTCCACCCCGAGCGCCTGCCCCCGGGCCCGGACATGGCGTGGTACCAGTGGCGCGCCGAGCTGCTGACCGCGCACCCGCCGGCCACGATGGTCCTGGCGGACGGCCCGCTGCACGTCTTCGGCGGGGGATATCGGATCGTGAGCCCGGTCCTGGGCGCGCTGGTGCAGCAGCTCACGGGCGTCGACGAGTACAGCGTCTCCTACGCGCTGATCGCCGGTCGACAGGTCCTGCTCGGCCTCGCGCTCGGGGCGCTCGCGTACCGTCTCCGACGCGATGCGTGGGTCTTCGTCGCGACCGTCGCGACCGTCACGGCCGTGCTGCACCTGCGGCCATTCGTCGGCTACGTCGACAACGTGATCGCGCTGACGTTCGCGACCGGAGCCCTGTGGTTC
>DATLGG010000098.1:0-2032 GCA_035540615.1 Actinomycetota bacterium
GACGCGTGGAACGCATCCCGATCCTCAAGATGGGCGAGTACCTGCTCGTCACGATCCAGGTGGACATGCACGACCGCCTGGCCATGACGCTGCAGGACGACCTGACCTCCCGTATCGTGAGCGCGCGGGCCAAGGGGGTGCTGATCGACATCTCCGCCCTGGAGATCGTCGACTCGTTCATCGGCCGGACGCTCGCCGACATCGCCGCGATGTCCCGCGTGCTCGACGCCGAGACGGTCGTCGTGGGGATGCGTCCCGCGGTCGCGATCACGCTCGTCGAGCTCGGGCTCTCGCTCCAGGGAGTCCGCACCGCGCTCAACGTGGAGCGCGGCATGGCGCTCCTCCGCGCACTCATCAGGGAACGGCTGGGCGATGACGGTCCTGCTTAGCGAGCAGCGCGTGGTGCAGACGGCGGAGGACGTCGTCGGGATCCGCCAGACGGTCCGCCAGCGCGCCGTGGAGCTCGGGTTCAACCTCGTGGACCAGACGAAGATCGTCACCGCGGCGAGCGAGCTCGCGCGGAACACGGTGCAGTACGGCGGCGGGGTCGCGTCACCATCGAGGGGGTCGAAGCGTTCGGCAGGCGGGGGCTGCGCCTCACGTTCGAGGACGAGGGTCCCGGCATCCGCGACGTGGAGCTCGCGATGCGCGACGGCTACACCACGGGCGGCGGGCTCGGCCTCGGGTTGAGCGGCGCGCGGCGCCTGTCGAACGAATTCCACATCGAATCGGCCCCGGGACGAGGGACCCGCGTCACCATCACCCGGTGGCGATGAACGTCGCCACCGCGTTCGCCGTCGGAGATCCCAGCCAGGTCTCCGAGCCGCGCCGGGCGGTGCAGACCCTTGCCGCGCGCGCGGGGCTGTCCGACGAGCAGATCGGCCGGGCCGCGCTCGTCGTGTCCGAGCTGGCCACCAACCTCGCCAAGCACGCCCGCGGCGGAGAGATGCTCATGCGCCCCCTGACGAGCCCGTCCGGGGAGCTGGACGGCGTCGAGGTGCTGGCGCTCGACAAGGGCCCGGGCATCCCGGACGTCGCGCTCTCGCGGCGCGACGGGTACTCGACCACAGGAACGCTCGGCCATGGCCTCGGCGCGATCGAACGGCAGGCCGACTGGTTCGACCTCTACACCCACCCCTCCGGCACCGCGATTGCGGCCCGGCTGTGGGGCACGCCGCCCGACCGGCGGCGGCTGCCCCGGATGGATGTCGCGGCGGCGCACGTCGCGAAGTCCGGCGAACCGATCTGCGGCGACGGGTGGACGTGGCGGATGCGGGACGATCGTCTCGCCATCTTCGTCGCGGACGGCCTCGGCCACGGGATGGCCGCGCACGACGCCGCGGATGCGGCGGTCCGCGTGTTCGAGCAGTACCACGAAGAAGCGCCCGCGCGGGTCGTCGCCGACGTGCACGCCGCGATCCGGAACACGCGCGGGGCCGCGGTGGCGGCGCTCGCCGTGGATCTCGCACGGGGCGTCGGGCGCTTCGCCGGGGTCGGCAATATCGGAGGAACGATCCTGCTGGCCGCCGGCGGCGCGCACCGGATGGTGTCCCATCCCGGGACGGCCGGGCACACCGCGGGGCGGATCCAGGAGTTCACCTACCCGGTGCCCCCGGGCTCGATCGTCGTCCTGTTCTCCGACGGGCTGGGCACGCAGTGGAACCTGAGCGCCTACCCGGGGATCCAGGGGCGCTCGGCGAGCGTCATCGCCGGCGTGCTCTACCGGGATTACAGCCGGCGGCGGGACGATGTGACCGTCGTGGTCGCGAAGGATCGCCCGGCGGTTGCCGAAAAGCTGTAGCGTACTGCTCTCCCGCGGACGCGGTGGCCAGCTCGACGGGACAAGGGGCAGCATTTGCCACTACAATGGGGCCCATCGCTCGGGCACAGCGATTGATGTGGATCCAGAAGCCATGCCCATGGCGCAGCCACTTCGGAACCGCGATGCCGAGACCGGCGACGCTCCGCGCACGACCGCGGAGCTACGGGTGTGGGTGCGCGAGCACCTGGGCCTCTCCGAGGACCGCGCGGC
>DATLGG010000099.1:0-8164 GCA_035540615.1 Actinomycetota bacterium
CGATGACCGAGCTGGCGGAGCGCCTCGCGTCGGGCCCGATCACGCTCGAGGTCGGGGTCGAGGACGAAGGCCACGACGTCGAAGGGGCGCTCGCAGGGGTCGCGCAGGTCGAAGGCGCGGAGCGCTCCGACCGCGATCCGCGGCTGTGGCGGATCCACCTCGCCTCCGACGTGCGCGCCGACGTCGCGCGCCGGCTCGTGGAGCGCGGCATCCAGCTCCGGCAGCTGCGGAGCGAAGCCGACGACCTCGACGAGATCTACCGCCGTTACTTCTCCGAGGAGACCGCCGATGTCGCTGCCGGGTAGCGCGAAGGTCGAGCGCGGCCCGTCGTTCGCGGACCGCCTCCGCACCTGGCGGGAGCGCGGGACGCCGGGCTGGGCGATCGTCGCCCGGAAGGAGCTCGCCGACCATCTGCTCTCCGTCCGCTTCACGGTCCTGGTCGCGATCCTCGGGCTCGTCGCGATCGGCGCGACCTACGCCGTCGCGAGCGGGATCCGCGACGCGGCCACCGAGGCATCCGAGGTCCCGGCGCTGTTCCTGCGGCTGTTCACGTTCGAGCCGGCGGAGGGCGTGCCGTCGTTCCTGTCGATGGTCGGCTTCCTCGCGCCGCTCCTGGGGATCGCCTTCGGCTTCGACGCCGTCAACGGCGAGCGTGCGCAGGGAACGCTGCCGCGGCTCGTCTCGCAGCCGATCCACCGCGACGACGTGATCAACGGGAAGTTCGTCGCCGGACTGGCGGTGATCGGCGCGACGCTCCTCGCGCTCATGCTCGTGATCGCCGGGATCGGGCTCCTCCGGCTCGGCATCGTGCCGTCAGGCGCGGACATCTGGCGGATGCTCTTCTGGTGGGCGCTGACGCTCGTCTACGTGGGTTTCTGGCTCGGGCTGGCGGTCCTTTGCTCCGTCGCCCTCCGGCGCGCGGCCACGTCGGCGCTCGTCGCGATCGCCTCGTGGCTCGTGCTCACGCTGTTCGCCGGGATCCTGTTCGGGCTCGCCGCGGACCTGCTCTCGCCGCTCCCGGAGCAGCCGCTGCCGCAGGAGGAGCTGGCGAACGCTCGCATGGAGCAACGGCTCCAGCGGCTCTCCCCCACCACCCTCTACGAGGAGGCCACGCTCGCGCTCCTGCGGCCCGAGATCAAGAGCTTCCGGCTCCAGCTCTTCAACCCGCTCGACCAGTCGAACATCCCCACGGGGACGCTGTCGCTCGACCAGAGCCTGATCGTGGCGTTGCCGCAGACGGTCGGGCTCGTCGCGCTGACCGTGCTGCTGTTCGCGGCGGCCTACGTGCTGTTCATGCGGCAGGAGATCCGGGCCTGAGCCCGGGCGGCCTCAGTGACCGCAGGCGCACCCGCCGGCGCCATGGCCGGCCTTCTGCGTCTCGCCCTGGGCCTCCCCGTGGCCGTGGCCGCCGCCGTGACGCCCGCAGCCGCAGCCACCTCCGTTGCCGGCGTGGCCGTGACCGTGCCCGTGACCGCGGCTCGCGGTCGGGTTGTGGATCGCGAAGCCCGTCTGCTGGAGCGTGTCGACGAAGTCGATCTCGGCCTGCGCGAGGATCGGCGCGCTGTTCGGGTCGGTGACGACCCGGACGCCGTGGTGCTCCTCGGCCACGTCGCCCGGCTCCACCCCGCCGACGAGGGCCATCGAGTAGCGGTAGCCGCAGCATCCGCCGGGCTCCGCGGCGATCCGCAGTGCCGCCTCGGGATGCCCCTGCTGGGTCGCGATCTCCCGTACCTTCCGTGCTGCGGTCTCGCTGAGCTGCATCCTCGTCCTCCTGGGGGGTCCGTCCGACCTCCTCATGGTACCCCGGATCCGGCTCACATCCGGGCGATCGAGCGGAGCGGCATCCTCGGGCCGAACCGGGGGGCCCGGATCCCGCCCGCTTCGAGGAGGCGGACGGCGCGAGCGCGCTGGCCGCGGCACGGCTCCAGCAGCTCCAGCATCCTCGCGTCGTCCCCTCGCGCCTCGCCGGCGAGCGCGAACGAGACGATGTGAGGGACGTGGTAGTCCCCGACGCTCACGGCGTCGGGGTCCCCCATCGCCGTGCGGGTGACCTCGGCAGCCGTCCACGCGCCGATGCCGGGAAGCGCCTGGAGCCGCCGCCGCGCCTCCTCCGGTGCGAGGCGCGCGGCCGCCTCCACCCGGGAGGCCGACCGCCCGGCCGCGACGACGGCGCCCGCTCGCCGGCGCTCGATCCCGAACCCGTGGAACGCGTGGTACGGCATGGCGGCCAGCCGTTCGGCCGGAGGTGGGAGGAGCAGCCCGCGGGGTCCGGGCGCCGGCTCGCCCCACGCGCGAACGATCGCGGCATAGGACCGCCAGGCGTCCTTCCCCGCCACCTTCTGCTCGAGGATGCTCGGGACGAGCGCCTCGAACATCGCGCCGGTGCGGCCCATCCGCAGCCCGCGGAGGCGACGTGCGAGGTCGCGGAGCAGCGGGTGCGACGGCCGGAACGCGTCCGGGTCGTCGCTCCAGCCCAGGAGATCCGGCGCCGCCTCGAGCGCCGCTTCGGCTCCCGCTCCCCACGCGAGGACCTCGATCCCCCCGTCGGCCCGCCGCACCCGCACCGTGGCCGGTCCGTCCGGCGTCCGGGTGGCACGCCAGAAGCCGTCCGGACCGAGCTTCGTCGTTGGGTCCTGCCATCCGCGCGGAAGGTGCGCAAGCGTGAGCCGCAGGTCGAGGGGGAAGTCCGGACGGAGGAGACGCCGCCGCACGCGCGCAGGGTACCGCGCCGCGGGTGGCCGAACCACCGGGGCGGTTTGACGGCGCGCGGCCTCGGTTAGGAACCGGAGGACGACCGAGGAGGTGGCAGATGGCTCGCTGCGAGGTCTGCGGCATGGACTACGAGAAGTCGTTCCAGGTCACGATGCCGGACCAGAGCACCCATACGTTCGACAGCTTCGAGTGCGCGATCCACTCGCTGGCGCCCACCTGCGCGCACTGCGGCTGCCGCGTGATCGGCCACGGCACCGAGCGGGACGGCCGGATCTTCTGCTGCTCGCACTGCGCCGAGCAGGTCAGCGTCGGGGGCTAGCCGCCGGCCTCTTCGAGCCGCGTCGCCTCGCGCTCCCAGGCGCCCTCGAGCGCGGCCAGCCGCTCCCGAACCTCACCGTGGCGGCGGACCGCGTCCGCCACCTCCTGCCCCCCTGCCCGGTAGAACTCCGGGTCCGCGAGGGTCTGCTCCAGACGCTGCAGCTCGGCTGATTCCCGCTCGATGCCGCGCTCGATCTTCCGCAGCTCATCGCGTGTGGCGCCCAGCCGCGCCCGCTCCTCGGCGGCCTCGCGCCGTCGCGCCTTCGCGTCCCTCCGCGGTGCCGACGGAACGGCTTCGAGCGGGGCGGCCTCGGGCACGTTCTCGCGCTCCTTGCGGTAGAGGTAGAGCTCGTAGTCTCCTTCGAAGGACCGCACCCGCCCCGCCTCGACCTCGATGATGCGGTCGGCGACCGAGCGGATCAGATGGCGGTCGTGGGTGATCAGCACGATCGCGCCCTCGTAGGCCTCGAGCGCGTCCTCGAGCGCGTCGCGGCTCTCGATGTCGAGGTGGTTCGTCGGCTCGTCGAGACACAGCAGGTTGAGCGGCGAGACGAGGAGCTTCGCGAGCGCGAGTCGCGTTCGCTCCCCACCCGACAGGACCGAGACGGGCTTGTCCACGTCGTCGCCGGAGAACAGGAACCGGCCGAGCAGGTCCCGCGGCCGAACCTCCGCGCCCGGGGTGATCGCGCGTTGGAGCTCCTGCACCACGCGGTTGCGCGGCTCGAGCGCCTCGACCTGGTGCTGGGCGAAGTAGCCGACCGCCGCGTTCGCGCCGAGCTTCCGCTCCCCCGCCTGCGGCTCGAGCGCGCCGGCGATCAGCTTGAGGAGCGTCGACTTCCCGGCGCCGTTCGGCCCGACGAGCGCGACACGCTGGCCCCGCTCGACCGCGACGTTCAGGTCGCAGTAGACCTCGACCTCCCCGTAGGCGAACCGCACGTCGCGGAGCTCGACGACCACGCGGCCCGGTCGCGGGGGCGTCGGGAACCACAGGCCCATCCGGCGCCGGCGCTCGCCGGGGACCTCGACCCGCTCCATCTTCTCGAGCTGCTTGATCCGGCTCTGCACCTGGCGCGCCTTCGACGCCTTGTAGCGGAAGCGGTCGATGAAGCGCTGGGTCTGCGCGACCTTGCGCTGCTGGTTGCGCGCGGCGGCCTGCGCCTGCTCGGCCCGCAGCTCCCGCTGCTGCACGAAGGCCTCGAAGTTCCCGGTGTAGGAAACGAGCCGCCGCTCCTCGACCTCGACCACGCGCGTCGCGACGCCGTTCATCACGTCGCGGTCGTGGGATATGAGCACCACCGCGCCCTCGTAGCCGCGGAGGAACCCCTCGAGCCAGACCACCGACTCCAGGTCGAGGTGGTTCGTCGGCTCGTCGAGCAGGAGGCAGTCGGGGTTGGCGAGCAGGAGCTTCGCCAACGCCACCCGCATCATCCACCCGCCGGAGAGCTCCTCGGTCCGCTTGCCGAGATCCTGCTCCCGGAATCCAAGGCCCGCGCAGATCTTCGAGGCCTCGGCCTCCAGCGAGTAGCCGCCGAGCGTCTCGAACCGCGACTGGAGGTCTGCGTACTCCGCCAGGAGGCGGTCGCGCTCGCCGGCGTCCTCGACCTCGTCCAGCTCGCGGTGGAGCACCTCGAGCCGGTGCCCGGCCTCCGTCATCGCCACACCGGCCGAGAGCACCTCCTCGAGGACGGTCCGTCCGCGCAGCGCGTCGGTCTCCTGCGGGAGGTAGCCGAGCGCGGTTTCCTTCGGGATCCGGATCTCGCCCGCGTCGGGCTGCTGGAGGCCGACGATCATCTCGACGAGCGTGGTCTTGCCGGAGCCGTTCGGCCCCACGAGCGCCAGGCGATCGCGCGCGCCCACGCGCAGCGACGCGTCCTCGAACAGCACGCGCTCGCCGAACGACTTCCGGATGCCGACGAGGTCGATCACGGGTCGAGCGTACGGGACGGTCCGCTACACTGACGATGCAACCCCGACCACCTCCCGGAGACCGCCATGCCCACCCGCGACGACATCCGCAACATCGCCATCGTGGCGCATGTCGACCACGGCAAGACGACGCTCGTCGACGCGATGCTGTGGCAGACGGGCGCCTTCCGCGAGAACCAGGAGGTCGCGACGCGGGTCATGGACTCGATGGACCTCGAGCGCGAGAAGGGCATCACGATCCTCGCGAAGAACACCTCGGTCCGCTACGGCGACACGAAGATCAACATCGTCGACACGCCGGGCCACGCCGACTTCGGCGGCGAGGTCGAGCGCGGCCTGATGATGGTCGACGGGGTGCTCCTGCTCGTCGACGCGAGCGAGGGCCCGCTCCCGCAGACGCGCTTCGTCCTCCGCAAGGCGCTCGAGGCCCGCCTGCCGGTGATCCTCGTCGTGAACAAGGTCGACCGGCCCGACGCCCGCCCCGCCGAGGTGGTGAACGAGGTGGAGGAGCTCTTCCTCGACCTCGACGCCGACGAGCACCAGATCTCCTTCCCGATCCTCTACGCGAGCGCGAAGGCCGGCTGGGTCTCCCCAGGGCGCGATCAGGTCGGCACGGACCTCGAGCCGTTGTTCCGCACCCTGCTCGAGCACATCCCGGCGCCCACCTACGACGAGGACCACCCCCTCCAGGCGCTCGTGACGAACCTCGATGCCTCCCCGTACGTCGGTCGGCTCGCGCTCTGCCGGATCCTGCACGGCTCGGTGCGGCGCGGGCAGGACGTCGCCTGGTGCCGCGCCGACGGCTCGGTCGAGCGCGTGAAGATCACCGAGCTCTACGTGACCCGCAACCTCGAGCGCGTCGAGGCCGAGGAGGCCGGGCCCGGCGAGATCATCGCGGTGGCCGGACTCGCCGACGTCACGATCGGCGAGACGCTGTCGGACCCCGAGGACCCGCGGCCGCTCCCGGTCAGTCGCGTCGACGAGCCGAGCCTGTCGATGACGATCGGGATCAACACCTCGCCGCTCGCCGGCCAGGACGGGGAGAAGCTCACCGCGCGCCTCGTGAAGGCGCGCCTCGAGCAGGAGCTCGTCGGCAACGTGTCGATCCGCGTCCTCGACACCGAGCGTCCCGACACCTGGGAGGTCCAGGGCCGCGGCGAGCTCCAGCTCGCGGTCCTCGTCGAGATGATGCGCCGCGAGGGGTTCGAGCTCACGGTCGGCAAGCCGCAGGTGGTCACGCGGGAGGTCAACGGCAAGCGGCACGAGCCGATGGAGCGCCTCGCGATCGACATCCCCGAGGACTACCTCGGCGTCGTGACCCAGCTCATCTCGCTCCGCAAGGGCCGCCTCGAGCAGATCGTGAACCACGGCACCGGCTGGGTGCGGATGGAGTACATCGTGCCGGCGCGCGGCCTGATCGGGTTCAGAACGGAGTTCCTCACCGAGACCCGCGGCACCGGCCAGCTCCACCACGTGTTCGAGGGGTACGAGCCCTGGCACGGCGAGCTGCGCACGCGCCTATCGGGCTCGCTGGTCGCCGACCGCCGCGGCCCGACCACGACCTATGCGCTGCTGAACCTCTCCGAGCGGGGCGAGATGTTCGTCGGTCCCGGCGTCGAGGTCTACGAGGGGATGATCGTCGGCGAGAACGCCCGCCCCGAGGACATGGACGTGAACCCCACGAAGGAGAAGAAGCTCACCAACATGCGAGCCTCCAGCGCCGACGAGACCGTCCGCCTCGTCCCCCACCGCCAGCTCTCCCTCGAGCAGGCCCTCGAGTTCCTTCGCGAGGACGAATGCGCCGAGGTCACGCCGAAGAACGTCCGCCTCCGCAAGGTCGTGTTGTCAGCCCAAGAACGCGGCAAAACAGCCCGCGGCGCCAAACGCTCCTGACCTACGATGCCCGGGTGGACGAACGGGTGCGGGAGCTGGCGGCTCGATACTCGGCTGACGCGGAGGCGTACGAGGAGCTGTGGGCGCCGGAGCTTGCCCCACTAAACCGAGCGCTGATCGGGGATCTTCCGCTGCGTGAGGCCGGGCGGGTGCTCGACCTGGGAAGCGGCGTCGGAGCGCACTTGGCGGTCCTCGAAGAAGCGGCACCAGAAGCGACCATCGTGGCGGCCGACCGTGCCGAGGGGATGATCCGGCGCGCGCCCGAGCGGTTTCCCCGGGTCGTGCTAGACGCGAGGTGGCTAGCGTTCGCAGACGCGACCTTCGACGCGGCCGTCATGGCGTTCATGCTCTTCCACGTCCCGGAGCCCGACCGGGCCCTGACGGAGGTCCACCGCGTGCTGCGGCCGGGAGGGTCGCTCGGGCTCGCCACCTGGGGCGAGCAGCGGCTGCGGGCGGCGATCGAAGCCTGGACCGACGTCCTCGACGACGCGGGCGCGCCTGAGCCCGAGCCGGTCGTCGCCCTGCACGACCTGATGGACACGGAGGAAGCCGTGACCGGACTGCTTCAGGACGCGGGCTTCGCCGACATCACGGTGCGGACCGTGCGCTCGGAGCATCCCGTCAGCCTCGAGGAGTTCATCGCGCTCCGGACGAGGATCGGTCCCTCCCGCGCGCGGCTGCACGGCCTCGACCCGTCGGTCCGCTCGGAGGTCGTCGAGCGGGCGATCGACCGGATCAAAGACATGGACCCGCGCGAGTACGTCGAAGACGTGGACGCGATCCTCGCGGTCGCGCGGGCCTGAGTCAGGCGAACCTGGCGGCGAGGCGGTCACGGGTCTCCTCGAGCAGCTCGGGGAGGACCTTCGTCCCTCCGACCACTGGCATGAAGTTGGTGTCGCCGCCCCAGCGGGGGACGACGTGCCAGTGCAGGTGGCCGGGGATGCCGGCGCCGGCGACCCGGCCGAGGTTCATGCCGACGTTGAAGCCGTGGGGCTCCATCTCTTCCTTGAGCGCGCGGATCGCTCGTTGGAGCAATCGATGCACCTCGAGCACCTCCTCCTCCGACAGGTCCTCGTACTCCCCCTCGTGTCGGTTCGGGGCCACCATCAGATGCCCGGCGTTGTAGGGGAAGCGGTTCAGGATCACGAAGGCGTGCTCGCCGCGCGCGAGGATCAGGTTCTTCTCGTCGTCGTCCTGCGGGGGGAGGTCGCAGAAGATGCAGCCCTCCGCGTCCTCGGCGCCCGCGGCCCGGATGTACTCCATCCGCCACGGCGACCAGAGGCGCTCGGTCACCCCGCCAGCGCTCCGATGTCGC
>DATLGG010000100.1:0-2572 GCA_035540615.1 Actinomycetota bacterium
CCACCGCTATCCCGCGTTCAAGCTGTTCCTGGCGTACGAGGAGCCGTGGTGGCGAGAGCTGCAGATCAGCAGCGGGCGGACCGTGACCGACCTCCCGATCCGGCAGGCCTTCTACTTCGGGGTCGAGGAGACCGAGCGCGCGCTCCTGATGAGCTCCTACAGTGACGATCGGACCGTCGCGTACTGGCAGGGCCTCGGCTGGACCGAACGGGACGAGCCGACCGCCCCACGCCTGCAGGTCGCGGGCGCCGGAGGGCCGAGCGAAGCGTTGGTCGCGCCGCACGAGATGATCCGGCACGCGCAGGCGCAGCTTGCCCGGATGCACGGCATCGACGTACCGCCCCCGTACCTCGCCGCGTATCGGAACTGGGGCGCGCCTCCGTTCGGCGGCGCGTGGCACCTGTGGAGGATCAATGCCGACTCCGTGGCGATCGGAAAGCGCATGCGCCGCCCCCTGCCGGAGTACAACGTGCACGTCTGCGGCGAGGCGTACTCGGGGATCCAGGCCTTCATCGAGGGGGCGCTGACCTCGACGGAGCTCGTGCTCCAGGAGGAGCTCGGCCTCGAAGGCCCGGCGTGGCTCCCCGACGATTACTACCTGGGGCCGCGCGCCTGACGCGACGATCGCCGGATCAGGCGGGAGGTCGCCGAGGAGATGCGCCGGGGCGAGGGGTCTAGATCCCCCCGGCGCATCTCCACTAGCAGCGAGATCTCAGACGGTCGGCCGGAGCACGAACAGGCCGCTTTCGATCGTGCTCACGAGCACGGTCCCGGAGTCGAAGTACGGGTAGTTGCTCCAGGTGCCCGCGAACTCCCGGACGTCGAGAGCCGGCACCACGTCGAAGTAACCGACCTCGTCCAGCTGGCCCGATCGGAGCGAGCGTCGATCGTGCTCGAGGATCCGCAGGCCCGCCATGTAGTTCGACTGGTAGACGAGCCGGTCGCGGATGAACATGTTGTGGTCGATCGACTGCGTCTCGTGGAAGTACGGGACCGGCGTCGCCGGGGACGTCAGCTTCCGCAGCTCCATGATGTAGGTCGTCGTGTTCGGGACGCGTGCGCCCTGCTCGTCGAGCTCGTCGCCGAACAGGAACCAGCGGTGGTCCGGCGTCAGCCACCCCTGGTGGGTGTAGGCCGAGGTCCCGTAGCCGGTGCGTGAGAGCATCACCGGGTTCGACTTGTCCGTGACGTCGACGATCGTGACGGTGTCCTCGTTCGAGGCGAAGCAGATCTCGCGGCCCCGGAAGCGTCCATCCGGGCCGCGGTAGATCACGCACTGCACGTCGTGGGTGTAGCCGTCGTCGGAGAAGCAGCCCGCGAACGTCGGGTTCTTGGGGTCGCGGACGTCGATCATGTGCAGGCCGCCGTTGCAGGTGTTGCTCCCGACGGCGTAGGCGTAGCCGGTCTCCTCATTCACGGCAACGTTGTGCGAATAGCCGAATCCGCGGTAGACCGTGTCTGCCGTAAAGACCGCCGGCTTCACGGGCACGTTCCGCAGTCGCGTGAGGTCGAACACCTGAAGCCCGTGGCTCGAGTGCTCGGCGCCGATCAGCGCGTGATCTTCGTACACCTTGATGTCGCGCCACAGGAAGAAATCGGGGATCCCGCTCGTCGGAAGGGTCCCGACGATCTCAGGCTGGGTCGGCTCGGTGACGTCGACGAAGGTCGTCCCGTGGCTCGTTCCCATCAGCGCGTACTCACGACCGGTCTGCGGGTCGGTCCACCCCCAGACGTCGTTCCCTGTCACCCCGGCCATCGCGGTGATCGGGACGAAGCTCTGGAGGTCGACGTTCTCGCAGGGGAACGGACCCGCCATCCCCTCCTCGCACCGCATCTCACCGAGCGGTTCCTCGACGACGGGCTGGAGGGTGTCCGCCTCGTGGAGCAGCGGCGTCTTCGCGTCCTTCACGTGCTCGTCGTCCCCGGCTCCGGCCGGGGCGAACAGCCCGATCGCGAGCAGCAGTGAGACCGTAGCCGCAGCCCGGGGGAGGATCGCTCGGAGGGAGTGGTTCGACCTACGTGCACGCATGATGCATCACCTCGGTATGGTCGGCTCCTCCTACCCTTTCCGGAGCGCGTCGAGCCCACACCGAGGCAAGCATGTCCGCGCGTCGCGGTTATCGCACGACGCCGATCCCCGCGCCCCCGCAGTCGACCCACGCGTCCCCGCCGCGCGTTCCGGTGCAGGCGGCGATCCAGGGGTCGGCGCTGAACACGTCGGGTTCCCCGCCGTCTGCGTCGGCGAAGGATGCCGAGGAACCCTCGTCGACACTGGCGAGGGCGCCCGCCCGGGCGACCCCCGCCGAGGACGTGCCGTCCCCGGCGAACGCTCGGCTGGTCGCTGCGACGGAGTACCCATCACTCCCGCCGGTGTCGCGGAGCGAGGCATGTCCGAGGGCGCGCGCCGCGGCCTGCGCGAACACATCGGCCGCCGCCGATGTCGCGGAGGTCGCCGCGACCCGTCCCGTCTCCGGCTCGCCGCCATCGGCGGTCGCCTCGCTCGCGGCGGCCACCTCGTAGCGGTCGGCGCCCCCCTCGTCCACCAGCTCTCCGTATCCGTTCCCCTCCCCCG
>DATLGG010000101.1:0-4377 GCA_035540615.1 Actinomycetota bacterium
ACCACGTCCACTCGCCCCACGACATCTTCTTCAACGCCACCGGGACGAGGGCGTACACCGCATCGGTCACGCACAGCGACATCCTCGACACGACGGATCCCACGAACCCGCGTCTGATCGCCTCGATCCACGACCCGGCGATCAACATCCACCACGACACGCAGGTGACGCCCGACGGCAAGACCCTGATCATCGGTGACGAGCTCGCGGGCGCGGCGACGGGCCCGCAGTGCCCGGGCGGCGGCCTGCACTTCTACGACATCACGAACGAGGCCCAGCCGCGCAAGATCGGCGTCTTCTTCGCCGACACCCAGGACCGGGCGAACCTCTGCACCGCGCACGTGTTCCGCATCAACCCGGACGGGAAGTCCCTCGTGATCGGCTGGTACAACGGCGGCACGAGGATCGTCGACATCTCCGACCCCAACGGGCTCGGCCCGCACGAGATCGCGCACATGGTCCCGACCGGGCTCGGCGGCAACAGCGGCGTCGCGAACTCGTGGGCCTCGAAGGCCTACAAGGGCTACGTCTACTCGAACGACCGCGCGCGGGGGCTCGACATCATGCAGCTCGACGCGCCCGAGCCGAGCCCGGGCAGCGCGCAGGGCGTGGTGGCGCTGATCGACACCGGGATCAACCCCTACCACCGCCAGTTCCGCTGGGATGACCCCCGGGCCTACCAGCACCCGTCGACGTACATCCCGGGCTACCCGGAGAACGCCGTCGCCCTTCCGATCACGCTCGACGAGCCGAACTACTGGGCCGCGGTGCGCCGCGACTGCGCCTCGATCTGGTCGAAGGTCGAGCCCGGGAAGCTCTACTGGTTCCCCGGCACGAAGATCGTCGGAGGGATCTCCTTCGGCAACGTGGCCGGGATGACGAACTGCAGCGCCGCGGAGCCGGGTGGCGGGCGGATCCTCGACACCGGCGGCCACGGCACGATGGTGGCTTCACGTGCCGCGGGCAACACCTACGGCGCGTGTCGCACGTGCCTCGTCGTGGCGATCCAGAACCCGCTCGCGGTGAACCTCGGCAATCCTTCCTCGAGCACGCAGGAGGTCATGGACTCGATCCGCTTCGCGGGGAACAACGCGCACTGGATCGACGCCCAGTCGAACTCCTGGGGGCCGATCGTCTTCCCCGCCTGGGAGCCGACGGGAGCGGCGGGGCTCATCACCGCCAACCCCCAGCTCGTCCGGGCCGTGGAGGAGGTCTCACAGAAGCACCCGGCGTTCTGGGCATCGGGCAACGGCGCGGCCGGGCGCGGCGGCGTCATCGGGAGCCCGACCCTGCTGACCCCAACCCTCACGCCCTCGGCGATCAGCGTCGGCGGGAACGACGCGGGCTACGTGAACGTCTGGCCCGGCTTCCCCCCGCACGTGATCTCGGATTCCTGCCAGGCGTGGGCCGCGCAGCACCGATCGACCACCGGTGAGAACGGCAGCGTCGCGGGCGGGACGTCCGGCGCGACGCCGTTCGCCGCGGGAGGGGCGGTCCGGATCCTGCTCGAGGCCCGGCGCATCCTGGGCGAGGAGCGGACCGGCGTGCGGAACGGGGTCGCCGCCGAGGGTCCGGCCGGGCTGGTGGACGGACCGCTCGCCGACGGCAAGCTGACGATGGCCGAGTGGCGGGAGGTCCTGTTCAAGACGGCCTCCTCGCGCCACATCCGGGAGTTCGAGGACGGCAACGTCTGCGCGACCGCCGCGCAGTTCAACACGTACCCCGTCAAGTACGGGCAGATCCCGAAGCAGGCGCCCGCCTGGCTGATCGTCGGCTACGGCGCGATCGATGGCCCGTCACGGCGGCTCGCGTACTCCGTGCTCAACGGGGAGCGCGCGATGCCGGTCCGGACCCAGGAAGACGCCTACTTCACCGTCGACGATGCGGCACGGCGCGCGACCCACGAGGTCTACAGCCGGCCCTGAGGAAGGAAGGAGGAAGTCCATGCGACGACGACTGCTCGCACCGATCGCGATGATCGGCGTCCTTGCTCTCGCCGCCCCCGCCACCGGGGTTCCGGTGGTGGCGATCTCCATCCCCGAGGACGGAGCGACGATCTCCCGTAGCACGGGTTCGGCGCTCCAGGTCGGAGGGGCCGTGGAGTTCGCGGTCCCCGAGAAGGGATCGCGGCGGTTCTACGTCCGGCGGACCTCGTGCAACGCCGATCAGCGCCTGAGCATCACCCGGGGGAGCGAGACCGCGGGCTGTGCTCAGACCGTTTCGTTGACCCCCGTCGCGGAGGAAACGGCGACGGCGGTGACGTACGCCGCGGAGAACGGGGTTCCGTTCACGCTGGACGCGACCCAGCCGATCACCGGGACCCTCTCGCTCGTCAGCTACCTCCTGGTGACGGGGAACGTCGGCGTCGGAGCCGGTCTCGTCACCGCCGACATCAGCGTGACGGGCGCCGAGGTGGGCGGAGCCGAGCAGGCGCTCGGCTCGACGACCATCTCGTACACCGCCACGCCCGCGACCTACCGGGTCGACACGCCGTGGAGCATCGCGCCGCCGGCGACGCTCGACAAGAAGGACTTCCTGGGCCTGACGCTTTCGATCACCGTCCGCGGCCGGAACGCGCTGCACGGCTTCACCCGGCCCAACGACACGAACTTCCTCGTGCCGATCTGGACGGCGAGCTTCAACCGTCGCGTCGAGGTTGCGATCGACAACGGGAGCTTCACGTCGACGGGGATCTCGGTCGGGCCCGACCTCACGACCTGGTCCGGCAGCCGGCCGTGGCCGTCGCTCGGGACCCACGTGCTCCGCGCCCGGGCCGTCCAGGGCGGGGTCGTCTCCGGCATCGACCAGCGCGCCTTCACGATCACGTCCTAGGTCCGACGGTCGACGAGGGGCCGCCCTGCTCGCCGGGCGGCCCCTCCCCTTCTCCAGGCTCAGGCGTACTGCGCGCCCGCCCCTGCCTGCGCCGGCTCGTGATGCCCCTCGGCGATCTCCTCGACGAGTTTGCGGCAGAAGGCGGGAAGGTCGGCGGGCTTCCGGCTGCTGACGAGCCCGTTGTCCACGTGGACCTCTTCGTCCACCCAGGTGCCACCCGCGTTCTCGATGTCGGTTCGGACGCTGGGGTACGAGGTCAGGGTCCGGCCGCGGACGACGCCTGCCTCGACGAGCGTCCACGGGCCGTGGCAGATCACGGCCACCGGCCGGCCGCTGCCGACGAACTCGCGGACGAACGAGACGCTGGCCTCGTCCATCCGGAGCAGATCCGGGTTCTTCACGCCCCCCGGTAGGATCAGGCCGTCGTACTCATCCGGCCTCGCGTCGGCGACCGCCCGGTCTACCTCGAACGCGGCCCCCTTCTCCATGCCGTTCATCGCCTGGATCGCATCCGGCTTCGGAGAGAGGAGCTCCACCGTGGCCCCGGCGTCCATCACCGCCTGCCACGGCTCCGTGAGCTCGACCTGCTCCACCCCATCCGTCGCCAGGAAGGCGACCCGCTTGCCCTGCAGCTCGTTGGCCATCTCGAACCTCCGTTCTCGGTGATGACGTCGTTCCCTCGGCCCCTACCCGGAGGGTCGATGGCGGTAACCGAGGGGAGCGTGATTTTGGGCGGATGCACAAAGGAAGGGCCCGGGTGCGGGTCGAACCCTCCGCGGACACCGAACAGAAGGGGGATCCATGCGCAGGCTCGCCGCCGCCACCATCACGACCGTCCTCGCCGTCTGCCTCCTCGCGCCCCCGGCCGCCGCGTACCCACGCCCGGGGAAAACCCTGCGGGTGAACCCCCTGCTCGACCTGACGGGCGGGCCGGCGAGCGGCGGCACCCCGCAGCTCTCCGGCGACGGCCGCCACGTCCTCTTCCCGACCACCGCCCGGCTGGTCGAAGATGACACCGGCCTCGCGGTCGACTGCTACGTCCGTGACCTGGTGACCTGGTCCCTGGTCCGCGCGTCGGTCGCGCACGACGGGACCGAGGCGAACGGTTCCTGCTCCTCGCCTGCGATCTCCCGCGACGGCCGCTACGTCGCGTGGCACAGCACCGCCACGAACCTCGTCCCCGGGGACACGAACGGGTTGGCTGACATCTTCGTGCGCGACCTGGTCGCCGGGACGACCACGCGCGCGTCGGTGTCGGCACAGGGCGCGCAGGCGGACGGCGCCTCGACGAGCGCCGCGATCTCCGACGACGGTCGCGTCGTCGCCTTCCTCTCGAGCGCCACGAACCTCGTGGCGGGCGACTCGAACGCGTTCAACGACGTCTTCGTGCGGAACATGGAGGACGGGAGCATCCAGATCGCGACGCTGTCGACCGAGGGCACGCAGGGTGTCACCGCCGTCTCGCAGTTCGAGCTCAGCGGCAACGGCCGCCACGTCGTCTTCGTCCACCGGATGCCGTGGGAGGGTGACAAGAGCAGCTACGAC
>DATLGG010000102.1:0-3478 GCA_035540615.1 Actinomycetota bacterium
GTCGAGGGCGCCGCCGACAGCGGCTCCCTCATCACGGCCGAGCTCGCCCAAGACCTGGGGCGCGACGTGGCGGCCGTTCCCGGTCCGGCCACGAGCCCGGTATCCGCAGCGCCGCTCGAGCTGATCCGCGACGGCGGGGCCCTCGTGCGCGGTCCCGCGGATGTCCTCGAGCTGGTCGGGGTTCGGGGGGATCGGCAGGATCTGGCGGCGATGTCGCTGTCCCGCCGCGAGCAGCAGGTCCTGTCCGGCGTGAGCGGGCCGCCGACGACCCTGGACGCCGTCGCCGCCGCCATCGGGAGGCCACCCGCCGAGGTGCTGGCCGCCCTCGCCTCGCTCGAGATCAAGGGCTTCGTCCGGGCCGACGCGGGTCGGTACCAGCGGACCGCCGCCGCCGCGACGGCCGGATGACGCGCCGCGGGGCGAGGAGGCCTTCCGGGCGCGGATGTCCTTCGTCCGGCGCACGCGCTGTGCTACAAACGGGTGGCCCCCCAGGGAAAGGACCCGATGGCATCGCGTGGCGGGGAACCCCTGATCGAACGCTTCATCGAGCACCTCGCGCTGGAGCGGCGCCTCTCCGCCCACACGGTGGCGGCGTACCGGACCGACCTCCACGGGCTGGCGACGTTCCTCGAGCGAGCGGGGGTGAGCCTCGAGGAGGCGACGTACCCGCACCTCCGCCGTTGGCTCGCGCACCTCGTCACCCGCGGATACGCGCGCTCCTCGCTCGCGCGGAAGGCGGCGTCGGTGCGGTCGTTCTACCGGTACCTGCTGCGGCGGGGGCTCGTTGCCGCCGACCCCGCCGCCCTCCTCCGCGGGCCGGCGCGTGCGCACACGCTGCCCAACGTCCTGCGCGCTCCCGAGGCTGCCCGGCTCGTCGAAGCCCCCTCTGACGTCGACCCGTGGGCCCTGCGCGACCGAGCGATCCTCGAGCTCCTCTACGGCGCGGGCATCCGCGTCGCGGAGCTCTGCACGCTCGACGTCGACGATGTGGAGGCGGGGGAGGGTCGCGTGCGGGTGATGGGGAAGGGGTCGAAGGAGCGGCAGGCTCCGATCGGCCAACCCGCCGCGGAGGCGCTGACGGCCTACATCCGCGACGTCCGCCCGACCTTGGTACGGCCCGAGAGCGGCCCGGCGCTGTTCGTGAACCGGCGGGGACGGCGCATCGGGCCGCGCGAGATCCGCAGGATGGTGGGAGAATACGGGGCGCAGGTGCTGCCGGGGCGCCGGACGACGCCGCACACCCTGCGGCACTCGTACGCGACCCACCTCATGGAGGGAGGCGCAGACATCCGAGCCGTTCAGGAGCTCCTGGGACACGCGAGCCTCGCGACGACGCAGCGGTACACGCACGTCTCGCGCCGGCGGCTCTTCGGCGCCTACCGCGACAGCCACCCGAGGGCGTAGATGGCGAGGCGACAGACGTCCGAGGACCGGCCCCGCCCCGACGACATCGAGGCGTCGGAGCTCGACCGGCTCTGGTCGGAGTTCAAGGACGTCGGCTCGCCCGTCGCCCGGGAGCGGCTCATCCTCCACTACGCGCCGCTCGTCAAGTACGTCGTCGGGCGCCTCGCCGCGGGGCTCCCGCAGACGGTCGAGCGGGCGGACCTGACGTCGTACGGCATGTTCGGGCTCATGGATGCGCTCGACAAGTTCGACCGCGGCCGCGAGGTGAAGTTCGAGACCTACGCGATCCCGCGGATCAAGGGGGCGATCATCGATGAGCTCCGGGCGATGGACTGGGTGCCCCGCTCGATCCGGTTCAAGGCCCGCGAGGTCGAGAAGGCGCACTCGGGGCTCGAGGCGAAGCTGCGCCGGGCGCCGACCGACGCCGAGGTTGCGGAGCACCTCGGCATCACCCTCTCGGAGCTCCACGACGTGGTGAGCCAGATCTCATTCGTCTCGGTGATGGCGCTCGACGAGATGGTCGGCGGCGGCGACGACGCCGGCGAGAAACGCAGCCTGCTCGACACGCTCGCGGACGCCAACACCACCGACCCGACGGCCGAGATCGAGGGACAGGAGATGCGCGGGCTGCTCGCGGCCGCGATCAACGATCTGTCGGAGCGCGAGAAGATCGTCATCACGCTCTACTACTTCGAAGGACTCACCCTCGCCGAGATCGGCGAGATCCTCGGGGTGACCGAATCTCGCGTCTGCCAGATCCACACGAAGGCCGTCGGTGGGCTGCGGAACAACCTCGCCGACGACTGAGACTGTCAGACCCCCGCGCTAACATCCGCCCCCTCCCCCGCGACGCAGGAGGATCGGGATGGGGAGCTCGGTCGTGACCCTCGCGCTCGGCTTCGCGGTACTGGCGGTCGTCGGGTTGGATGCGCGTCCAGCGACGGCGCCGGAAGGGTCGGCGGCACGAGCGGCGGTCGAGGTGCCGGCGCCGGGGACGTACGCCTGGCCCGTCGAGGGCGCGGTCCTACGGCCGTTCGAGCTCCCGAGCTCGACGTACGGGCCGGGACACCGGGGGATCGACATCGGCACGCCCGCCGGCACCCGCGTCCTCGCCGCCGAGCGAGGACTCGTGGCGTTCGCGGGTGTCGTCGCCGGGGAGCGCTACGTATCCGTCGATCACCCCGACGGCGTCCGGACCACGTACTCGTGGCTCGCGTCGATCGCCGTCCGCCGGGGCGACCGCATCGAGCGCGGGGCGATCCTCGGCACCACCTCGCGAGGGCACCCGGGCAGCGAGACGCCGCATCTCCACCTCGGCGCCCGGTTCCGCGGCGTCTACGTCGACCCGCTCCTGCTCCTCGAGCCGCGCGGCGTCGCCGGGTTGATCCACCTGGCGCCGCTCGACCCCGGTTCCCCCCTCGGTCCGCCGCGACCCTAGAATGGGCGACCGTGCCTCGGTCCCTCCGCTTCCGGCTCCGCCACGCCCTGCTCCTCAGCGTGCTCGCCCTGCTCGGGGCGGGCGCGGCCGGCCCCGCGCTCGGCGCTCAGACGCCGGACGCCTGGCCGCAGGTCGGCGGCGATCCCTCGCACGCCGCAACCGCCTCCACGCCGGGACCGCCCTACCGGCGCGCGTGGACGACCCAGATCGCCGGTGGTGGCGCGGCCGCGGGTCCCGTCGTGGCCGGGGAGACGATCGTGGTCGTCGGTTGGGACCGGGTCGTCGCGCTCCGTCTGAGCGACGGCGGGCAGACGTGGAGCGTGGAGCGCGAGCCGGGGCCGGCGGGGCCGCCGGCCGTCGTCGAGGAGCAGGTGATCCACGCCGAGGGGCTCGGTCGGCTCGGTGCCGTGGTCGCGCTCTCGCTCGAGGACGGGAGCGAGGTCTGGCGACACGACGTCGGGACGGCGATCGTCGGGGGGATCACGGTCGTGCCCGACGGTGCGATCGTCGGGGGTCGCGACGGCTCGATCCGGCTGCTGGACCCGGAAACGGGCGACGAGCGGTGGGCGCGGGACCTTCCGGGGCGGATCGAGACGACCCCGACCTCCGATGGGCGGGCGATCTTCGTCCTGACTC
>DATLGG010000103.1:0-4747 GCA_035540615.1 Actinomycetota bacterium
CGCGAGGACCGAGTGGATCTCGCGCCTCACGACCGCCGTCCCGGGCGTCGAGGACATGCTCGGGCGGACGATCGCCACGATCATCGAGAACCGCACGGGCGCGGGCCTCATCGGCGCGGCCGGGCTCGTCTGGACGGGGATGGGGGTCGTCGAGGCGTCGCGGTTCGCGCTCGGCCGCACCTACCGGACGGGGCCGCGGCCGGGCTTCCTGAAACGGAAGGGGGCCGTGCTGGCGAACCTCCTCGCCCTCGGGCCGCTCGCGCTCGCTGGGGTCGTCGGGACCTCGCTGATCGCCGGGATCGATGCGGGGACCCCTCGGGGCTTCGCCCTCGAGACGCTCGGCTGGGTGCTCGTCGCGGCCGCGGGCGTGGCGCTGTTCATGGTGTCGTTCCGCCTGCTGATCCGCCGACCCGGGCCGCCGTGGCGGGAGCTCTGGCCCGGCGCCGTGCTCGCCGCCGCCGGATGGGTCGGGCTCCAGCTCTTCGGAGCCTTCTACATCACGCGCGTCGTCACCCGGGCGACGGCCGTCTACGGATCGTTCGCGGCGGTGGTCGGCCTGCTGATCCTGTTGAGCCTCGCGGCGCGGCTCTTCCTGTTCGCGGCGACGCTCAACGCGGTGCTGATGGAACGCGACCCGGGCTAGTCGGCCGTGTTGCGGAAGTCCACGACCGCCGTGCGGAGGTCGGTCATGTCCTCGATCGCGTACTTCCCGCCGACGCGCCCCCACCCGGTGCGCGTTCCCGACGCGCCGCCGAACGGCTGGAGCGCCTCCCAGTAGTCGGTCGTGTCGTTCACCACGACGTTCCCGGTCCGCAGGCCGTCGATGAACGTGAACGCGCGCTTGAGGCTCGAGGTGAAGACCGCGGCCTGGAGCCCGAGGTGCGAGTCGTTCGCGAGCCGGAGCGCGTCCTCGTCCGTCGCGAAGGTCGTCACCGGGACCACCGGGCCGAACGTCTCTTCCCGGAACAGGAGCGAGTCCGTGGGGACGCCGTCGGCGACCGTCAGCTCGTAGTACAGCGAGGTCGGGAAGCCCTCGGCCCTCCCGCCGCCGGCGAGGACCCGGACGCCCCGGTCGCGTGCCTCCGCGAGGTGGCGATCCGTCTTCGTCGCGACGTCCTCGTTGTTGAGCGGGCCCATCGTGGTCGTCTCGGCGAAGGGGTCCCCGAGCACGACGTCGCGCGCGGCGGCGACGGCCCGCTCGAGGAAGCGGTCGTGCACGCGCTCGGACACGAGGACCCGTTCGGTCGCGACGCAGCACTGGCCGGCGACGTACTGCGCGCCGAACACCGCCATGTCGGCGGCATGCTCGACGTTCGCGTCGTCGAGGACGATGACCGGTCCGTTCCCGGAGAGCTCCATCAGGGTCCGCTTGAGGCCGGCCGCGCGCACGATCGCCTCGCCCGTCTCATGCGACCCGACGAAGGCGATCGCATCGACGCCGGGGTGGGTCACGAGCGCCCGGCCGACGTCCGAGCCGCCGTTGACGAGCGACACCGACCCCGGCGGGAAGCCGGCCTCCTCGAGGATCTCGATCATCCTCGCCGCGATCAGCGGCGTCAGCTCCGACGGCTTCAGGACGCAGGCGTTGCCGCCGGCGAGCGCCGGGGCCAGGAGCTCCGAGGGGATGACGAACGGGAAGTTCCACGGCGTGATGACCGCGTACACACCGTTCGCCTTGCGGAACGTGAACATCTTCTTGTTGCGGTCCTCCGAGGGGAGGACCTCCGTCGTCATGCGCTTCACGTCCTCGGCCGCGATCCGGAAGTTCTCGGCCGACTCCTCGATCTCGGCGATCCCCTCGGTGTGCAGCGGCTTCCCCTGCTCGAGCGTCAGCTCCCGCCCGAGCTCGTCCTTGCGGGACGTCATCAGCTCGGCTGCCCGGTGGAGGAGCTCGGCGCGCTCGAAGACGGTCATGATCTCGAGCGCCTCCTGGCCGGCGCGCGCGGCCCGGACGGCCTCATCGACATCGCGCTCGGAGGCGACGGGCACCGTCGCAAGGATCTCCCCTGTCACCGGGCTGCGCACGTCGATCGTCTCGTCGGATGAGCCCTCGGTCCAGGCCCCGGCGATGAAGAGCTTGCGCGCCATCGCGCCCCAGCCTAGCCTGGCGCGCTCGCCTGCCGGGCCCGCCGAACGGCGCATCCGGCGATGCCCCGTTGTACGCGGCGTCGCGAGCGGACCGGTGGAGACCGCGGCTATCCTCCGCTCGATGCGCATCGCGATCCTCGGAGCCGGCGCCATGGGCAGCGCCGCCGCGCGCCTCGCCGCGCGGCACGAGGCCGACCTCACGATCGCCGACCCCGATGCGGCACGCGCCGAAGCCCTGGCTCAGGCGACCGGGGCCACGGCCGTCGCCTTCGACGGCTCCCGAAAGCGCCTCGTCGAGATCCTCCGCGATGCGGACGCCGTCGCGGCCTGCATCCCCTTCCGCCTCAACCTCGAGGTGATGGAGGCGGCGCTGGAGGCTCGCTGTCCGTACGCGGACCTCGGCGGCCTGTACCACATGACGCTCCGCCAGCTCGAGCTCGACGAGCGGTTCCGACGGGCGGGCGTGCCGGCGATCCTTGGGATCGGGATGGCGCCGGGGATCACGAACCTGCTCGCGCGCCTCGGTGCGGATCGCCTCGAGACGGTGGAGAGCGTCGACCTCGTGAACGGCTCGGTCGACCCCGGCGGCTTCGGCGTCCCCTACTCCCCCGAGACGATCCTCGATGAGTTCGCCGAGCCGGCGATCGTGTTCGAGGAGGGCGAGGTACGGGAGGTGCCGCCGGCCTCAGGAGGGATCCGCTGGACCCTGCCCGAGCCGATGGGCGAGATGGAGGCCGTCTACACGCTCCACTCCGAGCTTGCCACGCTCCCGCGCACGATCGAGGGCGTCCGCGCGGTCCGCTGGCGGCTCGCCTTGCCGCCGGACGTCGAGCGCGGCTTCCGGACGCTCGTCGACCTCGGCCTCGCCTCGACCGAGCCGGTGGATGTGACGTCGGGCCAGGTCGTGCCGCGAGAGCTCCTGCTGGCGGTCCTCACCCGGCTGCCCCAGCCGGAGGGTCCGCCCGCCGATGCGGAGGCGACGCACGTGCGCGTCGAGGGGACGTCTGAGGGGCGACCGGCCACCTTCCTCGGAGAGGTGGTCTGCCGCCCGACCGCCGAGGGGATCGGCGCCGGAGCCTTCGGGACGGCTCTGCCGATCGCCGTCGCGGCCCGCTGGCTCGCCGACGGCCGCGTCGGGCCCGGGGTCCACCCCCCGGAGACGGCCCTGGACCCGGAGGCCTTCCTGCAGGACCTGGCGCGGGACGGCCTCGAGATATCGCTGTCGCTCCAAGAGCGGCTCGTCTGAGCGACCCGTCGCCGCTGCTACCATGTGCCCGCATGGTGGCCGTAGCTCAATCGGTTAGAGCGCCGGGTTGTGGTCCCGGAGGCTGGGGGTTCGAGTCCCCTCGGTCACCCTCCTAACCTGCGAGGGGCCTGTATCCTCTCGGAGTTGACGGGCCGTTAGCTCAATCTGGCAGAGCAGGGGACTCTTAATCCCAAGGTTGTAGGTTCAAGTCCTACACGGCCCACGTACCCGCCTCCTGACGAGGCCGTTGCCCGAGCGGGGAACCCTCAGACGCGGCAGCCGGTGGAGCGGCCGATCTCCGGCGGGTTGTCGCGGAACCAGGCGGCCAGCTCTCGCCGCTCCTGCCGCCGGTCCCGGATCCGGGTGAGCATGCCTCGCAGGATCCCCGCTCCGACCGGCCGCCGTACCTCCAGCTCGATCCGCTCGGCCCGCTGCATCCGTGCCTCCTCTCCCCCGACGGGGTATCATACAGACGGTACGTATCCTACATACAGACAGTATGGATGTCAAAGGGAGCCAAGCGGCACGCTCGGAGGCTACGCGGGAGGCCCTGATGGCCGTCGCCCGCCGCCACTTCGCCGAGCGGGGCTACGCGGGCACCGCCACGGAAGACCTGGTCAAGGAGGCCGGGGTCACCCGGGGCGCCCTCTACCACCACTTCCGCGACAAGGCCGACCTCTTCCGCGCGTTCGTCCAGGAGGGGGAGGTCGAGCTGCTCCGCCGGGTCGGGCAGGCGGCCGACGCGGCGGGAGCGGATCCATGGGAGCGGCTGCAGGCGGGCGCGCAGGGCTTCCTCGACGGCTGTCTCGAGCCGGCGGTTCAACGCTGCCTGCTCGAGGCGCCATCCGTCCTCGGCTGGGAGGAGTGGCGCGAGATCCGGACCCGCAGCACGCTCGGCCTGCTGACCGGCGCGATCGAGCGGGCGATCGAGGCGGGCACGATCACGCCACAACCGGTCGAGCCGCTGGCCCAGATGCTCTACGGGGCGCTCTACGAGGCCGGCCTGGCGATCGCGCGCGCGCCGGACCGGACCGAGGCACGGCGTGAGATCGGCGAGAGCGTCGCGCTGCTCTTCCGGGCCCTCCGTCGCTGAGCTAGGAGAGCGCCGGCAGGATCTCCCGCTCGGCGAACTCCAGGAACCGCTGCTGGTCGGGGCCGATCTGGTGCAGGTACACGTGGTCGTACCCGGCCTCCGCGTACTCCCGGATCGCCTCGATGTAGGGCTCCGGATCGGGCCCGGTCGGGATCGAACCCGCGACGTCGTCCTGCGAGATCAGCTCGGTCACGGCCTCGAAGTGCTTCGGGCTCTCGAGCTCGACGAAGAGGTTGCCAGGCAGCGCGGTGTTCGGCCACCACTCGTATGCGGTGCGCTTCGCCTCTTCTGCGTCCTCGGCCCAGCAGACGTGGACCTGG
>DATLGG010000104.1:0-5835 GCA_035540615.1 Actinomycetota bacterium
TCGCGTGCCTCGGCGGGTGCCCCCGGAGGGGATTACGCTTCCTCGCCCCCGCTGTCTGCGGCCCGCCCAGCATACGGGATGCCGGCCGGGGGTGTCGACCGCTACGCGTTCGCGACCTCGACGTCGCGGACCTTCGCCGGGTCGATCCGGATCCCCGGGCCCATCGTCGTCGACATCGTGACGCTCTTGATGTAGCGGCCCTTCGCGGCGGCCGGCTTCGCCCGCACGACCTCGTCGAGGATCGCGTGCAGGTTCTCCGCGAGCGCGGTCTCGTCGAACGAGCGCTTCCCGACGATCACGTGGACGTTCCCCTGCCGGTCGGTGCGGTACTCGACCTTGCCGCCCTTGATGTCGGCGACGGCCTTGCCGATGTCGTTCGTCACCGTCCCGGCCTTGGGATTCGGCATCAGCCCGCGGGGGCCGAGGACCCGCCCGGCGCGCCCGACGACCGGCATCATGTCCGGCGTCGCGACCGCGGCGTCGAAGTCGATGTTGCCCTTCGTGACCTGCTCGACGAGGTCCTCGCCACCGACGACGTCAGCCCCCGCCTCGGTCGCCTCCCGAGCCTTGTCCCCGACGGCGAAGGCCGCGACACGCACGGTGCGGCCGGTGCCGTTGGGCAGGCTGACGGTCCCGCGGACGATCTGGTCCGCCTTCCGCGGGTCGACCCCGAGCCGGAGCGCGACCTCCACCGTCTCGTCGAACTTCGCGGTGGGCAGGCTCTTGAGGATCCGGATCGCGTCGACGGGCGTGTAGAGGTCGTCACGGTTGAACGCCTTCATCGCGTCGTTGAACCGCTTGCCCCGCTTCATGACGCCACCTCGATGCCCATGCTGCGGGCGGTCCCCTCGATGATCTTCATCGCCGCGTCGACGTCGTTCGCGTTGAGGTCTTTCATCTTCGTCTCCGCGATCTGCCGGACCTGGTCGCGGCTGACGCTCGCCACCTTGTCGCGGTTCGGCTCGCCCGACCCCTTCTCGACCCCCGCGGCCTGCTTCAGAAGCTCCGCCGCCGGGGGCTGCTTCGTGACGAACGTGAAGCTCCGGTCCTCGTAGATCGTGAGCTCGACCGGGATGACCTGGCCCATCTGGGCCTGGGTGGCCTCGTTGTAGGCCTTGCAGAACTCCATGATGTTGACGCCGTGCTGCCCGAGCGCCGTCCCCACCGGGGGTGCGGGCGTGGCCTGACCGGCCTTGATCTGGAGCTTCACGAGCGCCAGGACCTTCTTGCGCCTGGGTGCTGCCATCTCCGTCCTCCTCCGCGGTCCGAACGGCGGTTCCCCGCCTCCCGCGTCCGATCTTCTCGCGCTAGACCCGCGCCACCTGGTCGAAGCTCAGCTCGACGGGGGTCTCCCGGTCGAAGATGTTGACCATCACCTTCACCTTGGACTGGTCCATGTTGATCTCGTCGATCGTCCCGTTGAAGTCCGCGAACGGCCCGGAGATGATCCGGACGACGTCGCCCTCCTCGAACTCGAGGCGGAAGGCGGGCTTCTGCTCCTCCTTCTTGACGACGAGGATCTTCTCGATCTCCCGGCGCGAGAGCGGGGTCGGCTTCTGACCGGTCCCGGAGGCCACGAAGCCCGTCACACCGGGGGTGTTGCGAACGACGAACCACGAGTCGTTGTCGTAGATCATCTTCACGAGCACGTACCCGGGAAGGAACTTCTTCTGGACGACCTGCTTGCGGCCGCCCTTGATCTCCATCACGTCCTCCATCGGGACGACCACGTCGAAGATCTTGTCCTGCATCTGCATCGACTGGATCCGCGTGCCGAGGTTGCTCTTCACCTTGTTCTCGTAGCCCGCGTAGCAGTGGATCACGTACCAGTCGCCCGGCCCGGAGAACGGGTCGTCGCTGTCGGTCGTCTCGGGCTGCGCGGACCCCTCCTCGGCTTGCTCCGGCTCTTCGGCATCGTCGTCGTCCGCCGCGGGCGGAGGCACGTCCTCCACGTCGGAGACCGGCTCGGGAGCCTCCGCCGCGGGCGCCTCCGGCTCGTCCTCCTCCTGAGCTTCGACCAGCGTCGGCTCGTCACCGGGCTCGCTGTCGGACGCCGCGTCGCCCTCGGGACCACCGGTCCCGGCCGCTCCGGCAGCGTCCTCCAACGTCTCCGGCACGGGAGGGTCCTGATCCTCGAGGTCGGCCATCGTCGCGGGGGTGGGGACGGGCGTCTCGTCCTCGTCTCCGGCGGGCTCGTCCTGAGCAGCGTCGCGGATGTCCTGGTCGGTCATATGGGGATCCTCAGGAGCCGAAGACGGCGAGCACCGCGCGTCCCACGAGGAAGTCGATGCCGAAGACCAGCGAGGTCAGAACGACGACCGTGAACAGGACGACGACGGTGTAGGTGCCGAGCTCCCGCTTCGTCGGCCAGTTCACCTTCTTCAGCTCCTGCCGGACCTCCCGGAAGAACTGGCGGGGGCTCGTGCGCTCGCGCTTGCGATCCGGGACGGCGCGCCGCGCCGCGGCGGCGCGGTCGCCGGCCTGCTGCCGCCCTCGCTGCATCTGCCTCTTGGCTTGCCTGTTCATCACGTTCCTTCCGCGGCAGGGCCGGAGGGACTCGAACCCCCAACCGCCGGTTTTGGAGACCGGTGCTCTCCCAAATTGAGCTACGGCCCTATTCAGGGGCTTGGTACGGAGCGGGACCCGCCCAGTATACAGAGCCCCGCGGAACCCGTCGCCCCAGGTGCGTGAACCGGGCCCCGACGTAGCCTACACTCGAGTCGGAACTCGCGCGGCCCCCCGGAGCGAGGACCAGATGCAGGAGATACCAGAGCGACCCGAGGCAGGGGCCGCCTCCCGACGTCGCCTCCGCCGTCCTTCGCCCGTGCGCGTCCCCGACTCCGGGGACGACGTCGACATCCACGCCGTCCTCGCCGCTCAGCAGGCTGCGGTCGCCGCGCGGCTCGAGGAGGGGCTGCAGGACATCCAGCGCCGGGCCGATCAGCTGATGCGGCGGGTCGGCGCCGAGGTCTTCCGCGCGATGCAGCAGGGTGGCGGAGCGCCGCTCAAGGATGACGCGGCGAGGAGCATCCTCACCTACGTCGACGAGCGCTTCCAGACGCTGAACATGGCCGTCGGCCGCCTCGAGCAGGCGGTCCAGAAGCTCGCGCAGGCGACCGGCGACGTCCTCCTGCGCACCGACAAGAGCCGCGAGGCGGTCGACCGCGTGGCGATCGCGGCAGCCGAGCAGTCGCGGCGGACCCAGCAGGGCATGACGCAGCTCGCCACCAGGGTGGAGCGCTCGATCCAGCCGGTCGCGGCCCGCCTCGACGCGGTCGAGGCCGCCGTGAAGGCCGCGACCGCCCGTCAACGCGCGGACCTCGCGGCGTTCACCGAGCGCACGAGCGAGGGGCTGGTGCGGGTCGGGCAGCGGCTCCGCGAGGGGTTCGCCGCCGTCGCCAAGCGGTCCGACGAGCGGACGCGGGCGGTCGGCGAGGAGATCGCCGCCTCCGTCCGGGCCGAGATCGAGCGCCTCGAGGAAGCGCTCGCCGAGCAGGCCGAGCGCAGCGCCACGGCCGCCGAGCGGGTCGCGCTTGCCGCGCAGGAAAGCACCGCACGGGTCGAGCGCGCGCTGGAGTCGCTCGGCCAGCGCCTGGACGCGAGGCTCGAGGACGCGGTGACCGAGACGGAGGCGCTCGTCAACGAGGCCGTCACGCGGATGGCGCGCCGTCAGACGAAGCTGCTCGAGGACGCGATCGCCGAGGTGCAGGATCGGCGGCCCCCGGAGGCGCCGGTGCCGCTGCACCCGGTGGCGGCCGAGCCCCCCGGGGCGCCCTCAGAGGAGGAGCCCCCGCCGGTGGCGGTGGGGATCGGCCCGGAGCCGGTCTTCGAGGAGCCCGAGCCTGAGCCCGACCCTGAGTCCGAGGCGCACGGCGACGAGGTCCAGGAGACGGTCGCGCCGATCGACGGGGAGCTCGATCACGACCTCGATCAGCTTCGATCGGTGCTTGCCGAGCTCGCGGACTTCGACGGACCGCTCTCGGACTAGGCCGCAGCCCGCTTCGACTGCCTCCGCAGGACCAGCGCGATCGCGGCGACCGCGACGACGACCCCACCGACCGAAGCGCCGTATCGGACGCGGCGGTCGTGGGCGATCCGACGGGCCGGCACCCGCCAGCGCAGCTCTCGCCGGAGATGCTCCTCGAGGCGCTCTTCGAAACCCGGCGGCGGTTCGACGGGCTCCTCACGCAGCGCGCGGAGCGCTTCGATGAGCGGCTGGTCGTCGTACCCGGTCATCGATCCTCCGCGAGGAGCTCGCGGAGGCGGGTGCGGGCGCGGTGGAGCCGCACCTTCACGGCCCCTTCGGAGGTGCCCATCTCGCTCGCGATCTCCTTCATCGTCAGGCCGTACACGTCGCGCAGGACGACGACTGCGCGCGATGCCGCGGGAAGCTTTGCGAGCGCGCGGGTCAGATCGTCGCGGTCCATGGCGGCCTCCCCGAGGGGGCGGTCCCGCGAGGGCGCCTCGTCCCCCATCGGCTCGGGGGCCACGTCGCCGAAGCGGCCTCGGCGCCGCATCTGCGTGAAGGCTGTGTTCGCGACGATGCGGTACAGCCAGGTCTCGAAGCTCGCCTCTTGACGGAACGTCGGAAGGCCCCGGTACACGCGGAGGTAGACCTCCTGCGCCACGTCCTCGGCCTCGTGCGCATCTCGCATCAGACGTCGTGCCATCGAATACACCTGTCGTCGCGTCCGCTCGACCAGCTCCTCGAAGGCGCCCCGCTCGCCGCGGCGGCAGGCTTGGAGGAGCTCGGGCGTCACCATGACGCCCGCTCGTTCGACCGGGGAGCGGCGACGGAGGTTACGTCCCTCCTAGGGCAGCTCGACGATCGCCTCGCCGTTCTTGATCGGCTTGATCGTCTCGCCCTCCCGCTCGAGCTCCGCCCAGAGCGAGACGCGAACGGTGCGCGTATCGGGGTCCTTCTCCTCCACCCGGCCCCGCGCCACGACCGTCTCGTCGGGACGGACCTCCTTGCGGAACTGCACCGAGACCTTCCGGATCGGCTCGGCGTCGCCGAGCCAGTCCGTCAGCGCGCGCGTGACGAGCGCCATCGTGAACATGCCGTGCGAGATCACCCCCGGAAGGCCGACCATGCGCGCGAACTCCTCGTTCCAGTGGATCGGGTTGAAGTCGCCCGATGCGCCCGCGTACATCACGAGCTGCGCTCGATCGACACGGTTCGACCGCTCCGGCAGCTCATCGCCGACGTTCACGTCCTCGAAGCGCAGGCTCACTGGCTCGCCGCCGTCCCGCGGGAGATGAGCGTGGCGCGGGCGATGCACACGACCTCTCCCCCAGCCGCTGTCATGGTCGTCTCGATCGTGAGGAACTCGTGCGGCCCCTTCGCCTGGATGTCGGCGATCCGCGGCGTCGCGGTGAGGATATCGCCGGCGTAGACGGGCCGCCGGTACTCGAACTCCTGCGTCCCGTGCACCACGAGCGCGTAGTTGAGCCCGAGCTCCGGATCGGCGATCACCTGCGGGCCCGACTTCAGGTGCAGGACCGTCGGGAAGGTCGGTGGCGCGACCTGCTCCGGATGTCCCGCCTGCTTCGCGGCCTCCGGGTCGTGGAAGATCGCGGCCGTCTCCCCCACCGCCGCGGCGAACTCTCGGATCTTCTCGCGGCCGACCTCGTAGGTGACGCCCGGGTATTCCTTCCCGATCAGGGAGCTGTTCAGCGGCACCTCAGACCCCCAGCTGTCCGCCGGCAACCGGGAGGATCACACCGGAGATGTAGTCGGCCTCCTCGCTCGCGAGGAACAGGTGCGCGTTCGCCACGTCCTCCGGCCGGCCGTAGTAGCCGAGCGCGATCAGCATCAAGGCCATCGCCCGGACC
>DATLGG010000105.1:0-10068 GCA_035540615.1 Actinomycetota bacterium
GGTCGTGGCCGCCGGCGAGGACCTCGGCGCCGAGCCCCTCGACGCGAGCAGCCGCCTCGGCGACCTCCTCGGGCGGCCGCGCCTCGCTCACGCGCACGTGCGCACCGCGCTCGAGGAGGGCCTCGGCTGCCGCGACGCCGCTCTCGGCGAGCCCCAGCACGAGCGCTCGGCGTTCCGCGAGCGTCACGAGATCCCTCCGCGTGCGAGGAAATCGGCGTAGAAGAGGCCGAGGCCGAAGGCCACCGCGAGCCCGGCGATGATCCAGAACCGCACGATCACGGTGAACTCGTGCCAGCCCAGGACCTCGAAGTGATGGTGGATCGGCGCCATCCGGAAGAGCCGCCGCTTGAACAGCCGGAACGAGACCACCTGGAGGATCACCGACGTCGTCTCGAGGACGTAGAGGCCGCCGAGGATCAGCAGGAGGAGCTGCGTCTCGGTGGCCACGGCCATCGCGCCGATCAGGCCACCGATCGCCAGGGAGCCCGTGTCCCCCATGAAGATGCGCGCCGGCGCGGCGTTCCACCACAGGAACCCGGCGATCGCGCCCATCGCCGCCGCGGAGACGATCGCGAGGTCGAGCGCCGTGTTGATGTCGACCTCGTAGCACCCGGGCCCGGTCAGCGCGCCGCAGGTGTGGCGGAACTGCCAGAACGAGATGATGACGAACGCGGCCATCACCAGGGCCCCGGAACCCGACGCGAGCCCATCGAGCCCGTCGGTGAGGTTCACCGCGTTCGACGTCGAAGCGAGGATCACGAAGACCCAGATCACGAAGGCGATCGTCCCGAGGTCGATCCCGGTGCCGCGGATGAACGACAGCTCGGTGGACGCGTCGGTCAGCCGCGTGAGTCCGAGCGCGAAGAGGACGGCGACGATCCCCTGTCCCGCGAGCTTCGCTGCCTTCCCGATGCCGAGCGAGTGACGATCGGCCCGGCGGATCTTCATCAGGTCGTCGATGAACCCGACGAGGCCGAAGCCGAGGGCGGCGCCGAGCACGAGGACCGCCGTCCGCGTGAAAGGCCCGAGCGTGAGGGTCGTCGCGAGGTAGGCGACCGTGGTGGCGCCGAGGATCACGAGGCCGCCCATCGTGGGCGTCCCCATCTTCTGCATGTGCTGGGGGTAGTGGGGCCCCGGCTCGCGCACGCGCTGCCCCCAGCCGAAGGCGCGGAAGATCCGGATCGCGATCGGCGTGCCGAGAAGCGTCAGGAACAGCCCGAGCGCCGCCGAGACGAGGATGCTCGTCACGGGGCGTCCCCCCACAGGCGCTCGGCGACCCGCTCGAGCCCCGCGGCGCGCGAGCCCTTCACGAGCACGACGTCTCCGGCACGCGCTTCCGCCCGCACGGTCGCGGCGGCCTCCTCCGGATCCCTGCAGTAGCGGACCCGGTCCGGCTCGACGCCTTCGCGCACGGCGCCGATCCCGATCATCCGTGCGTCGTCGCCGACGACGACCAGACGATCGACGCCGAGCCGCGCGACGAGCTCCCCCACCCGTTCGTGCTCGGCCGCCGCGGTGGGCCCGAGCTCCGCCATCGCGCCCAGCACCGCGATGCAGCGCCCCTCTCCCTTCATCCAGACGGCCGAGCGGAGGGCCGCCGCCATCGACATCGGGTTGGCGTTGTACGCGTCGTTCAGGACGCGGACCCCCTCGGGCGTGATCCGTCGCTCCATCCGCCAGGGCGAGACGGTCGCGTCCTTCAGGGCCGCCGCGCATTCCGCCGGCGACAGGCCCAGCGCGATGCCGCACGCCGCCGCGGCGAGCGCGTTCGACGCCATGTGCTCACCGGGGACCGCAAGCTCGACCCGTTCGCGCTCGCCGCCCGCGACGAGGGTGAACGACGGGACGCCTTCCGGATCGAGCGAGAGCTCGACGGCTCGCACGTCCGCGCCCTCGGAGCGGCCGTACAGGAGCGGCCGGGCGCGGGTCCGGTCCACGAACCCCCGGACGACGGGGTCGTCCGCGTTCAGGACCGCGGTCCCCCCTTCGGACAGCGCCTCCGGAAGCTCCGCCTTCGCGTCACGGACGACGTCGAGCGAGCCGAACATCTCGAGGTGCGCGGCGCCCACGGCCGTGACGACGCCGACGTCGGGCTTCGCGACGTCGCAGAGGAGGCTGATGTGACCGATGCCCCGGCTGCCCATCTCGCAGACGATCGCCTCGGTCCGCTCGTCGGCCGCGAGGATCGTGAGGGGCACCCCGACCTCGGTGTTGAACGAGCGCGGGCTCGCCGTGACCCGGAACCGGGCGCCGAGGACCGCGGCGGTGAGGTCCTTCACCGAGGTCTTCCCGACCGACCCGGTGATCGCGACGAGCGGCGTCGCCAGGGCATCGCGCTCGCGCGCCGCCAGCTCGAGGAGCGCGGCCCCGGTGTCGGGGACCTCCACGGTCGGGATCGGAGCCTCGACGCTCCGCTCGACCAGCGCCCCGGCCGCTCCGGCCCGAGCTGCCTCGTCCATGAGGTCGTGACCGTCGACGCGCGCGCCGCGGAGCGCGACGAACAGGCTGCCCGGCCGAAGCTCACGCGTGTCCGTCGCGACGCTCGTGACGGGCGCGTCGGCGCCACGGATGACGCCGTCGAGGTCCGCCGCGATCTCGCGAAGGGTCCGCTCCCTCATCGCAGCCGCTCCAGCTCCTCGGCGGCCACCACGCGATCGTCGAACGGGATCGTCCGATCGGCGAACTCCTGCCCGGTCTCGTGCCCCTTGCCCGCGATGACCACGACGTCGCCCGAACGAGCCTCGCCGAGCGCCAGGCGGATCGCGGCGCGGCGGTCGACCTCGAGCAGGTAGCGGCCTCCCCCCTCGCGTGCCCCCGGCTCGATCTCCGCGATGATCGATGCGGGATCCTCGGATCGGGGGTTGTCGCTCGTGATCACGCTGAGGTCGGCCAGCGAGGTCGCCGCGCGCCCCATGAGCGGCCGCTTCGAGCGGTCGCGGTCGCCGCCGCAGCCGAGCACGACGATCACCCGGCCCTGGGTGAGCCGCCGCGCGGCGCGCAGCACGTTCTCGACGCTGTCGGGGGTGTGCGCGTAGTCGACGAGGACCTGGAAGGGCTGGCCGACGCGCACCGGCTCGAGCCGGCCGGGCACGACCGGCACCGCCGCGATCCCGCGGACGCTCGCGGCGTCGTCGATCCCCACCTGCCGGGCAGCCGTGAGCGCCGCGAGGCAGTTGTGCACGTTGTAATGACCGCGCAGCTCCGAACGGACCTCGAGCCCGTCGACGCGGAACGCGATCCCGTCCGGCGGCAGCCGCACGTCCGTCGCCCGGACGTCGGCACCCTCGCCGATGCCGTACGTCATCGTCGGCAGTCCACGGCCCAGCAGTCGCCGGCCCTCGGGGCTGTCGTGGTTGACCGCCGCATGCGCTGCCATCGCGGGGGTGAAGAGCTTGGCCTTCGCCTCGAAGTAGGCCTCGAGGGTCCCGTGGTAGTCGAGGTGGTCCTGCGAGAGGTTCGTGAACACGGCACAGGAGAAGCGTGCTCCGCCCACCCGGTGCTGGTCGAGCCCGTGCGACGACACCTCCATCGCCACGCCCTCCACGCCCTCCTCCGCCATGCCGGCGAGGAGCCGGTGGAGATCGGGAGCCTCCGGCGTGGTGCGCGCGAGCGGGCGCGGGTGACCGTCGACGCGCACCCCTGTCGTGCCGATCACGCCCGGGGTCATCCCCGCGGCGCGGAAGACCTGCTCGAGCACGTAGGTCGTCGTCGTCTTCCCGTTCGTCCCGGTGACACCCACGAGGGTCAGCCGGGCCGCAGGGTGCCCGTGGAAGGCGGCGGCGATGGGCCCCATCGCTTCGCGGACGGAGGGAACGATCACCTGCGTGGCTCCGTCGATGTCGAGACGTCGCTCCGTGACGAGGGCGACCGCTCCGGACGCCACCGCACCCGCGGCGAAGTCGTGGCCGTCCCGCCGCGAGCCGGGGACGCAGAAGAAGAGGGCGCCGGGCGCGACGTCGCCGGACGCGTACACCACGTCGCGCACCGGGACGACCGCCTCGCCCACCACCTCGGCCGCAGGCAGGCCGTCGATCAGCTCGCGGAGCGTGCGGGGGGGAGTCAACGAACCTCGATCCGGGAACGGGGGACGCCGTGATTCTACCAGCGGCCTCATGGCGCCCGAGCCGTCGGCGGACGCGCCGGCGGGTCCGAGGTCGGGACGCGCAGCTGCGCGAGGGCGAAGCGGGCGACGTCGCGGAACATCGGCGCTGCGGCGATGCCTCCGTAGACGGTGTCGGGCTCGTCGAGGATCGCGGCGACGACCAGGCGCGGGTCCTCGGCCGGCACGAAGCCGACGAACGACGCCATGTATTCGTCGCTGTACGCGCGGACACCCTCGAGGGGCTTCCGCGCGGTTCCCGTCTTCCCCGCGACCCAATAGCCGGGGATCTGCGCGCCCGTCCCCGTCCCGTCGGAGACGGCGTAGGCGAGCATGGATGTGACCGCACGAGCCGTGCCGGCGGAGATGACCCGGCGGCGCTCCGGAGCGCCGGTCTCGCGCACGCGTCCTTCGGCGTCCACCGTGGCGCGCACGAGCTTGGGCTGGACCCACACCCCCCCGTTCGCGATCGTCGCGTACACCGTCGCGATCTGCAGCGGCGTCACCGCCACGCCCTGGCCGATCGGGATCGTGCCCATCCCGGTCTCCCACCACTCCTCGACCGGCGGGAGGATGCCGGCGCCCTCGCCGGGGAACCGGATCCCGGTCGGCCGACCGAACCCGAAGCGGCGAAGGTAGCGCGCCAGCGTGGGCTTGCCGACCCGCTGCGCGACCTGGATCGACCCGACGTTGCTCGACCACGCGACGATGTCCGAGAGCGTCATCTCCATCGGCGGATGCGGATGCGCGTCCTTGAAGACCTTCGGGCCGACGCGGAGGTGATCGGCCACGTCGAAGACCTCCTCGAGACCGACGATCTCCTCCTCGAGCGCCGCGGCCGCCACGATCACCTTGTTCACTGAACCGGGCTCGTAGATGTCCGTCACCGCGCGTGCCCGCAGGTTCTCCGGCGGCGCGGAGCCGACGTCGTTCGGGTCGAACCAGGGATAGGAGGCCATCGCGAGGATCTCGCCGGACGCCGGCTCCATCACGATCACGGTGCCGCCCTTCGCCCCGTTCCGGCGGACCGCGCGCTTCAGCGCTCGCTGGGCCCGGAACTGGAGGTCCTGGTCGAGCGTGAGGACGAGATCCTGCCCGGGCACGGGGGGCTCCACGCGACGCTCCCCCTGCGGGATCGGGTTCCCGAGGGGGTCCTGCTCGACGATCATCTCGCCGGGCCGGCCCGCGAGGAGCTTCTCGTGGCTGAGCTCGAGGCCCGCGAGACCCTGGCCATCCACACCCACGAACCCGAGCACCTGCGAGCCGAGCGTCGCGCCCGGGTACGAGCGCCGACTCTCGTCGAGGAAGCCGATCCCCGGGAGGTCGAGACGCTCCGCGCGCGCCGCCGCCTCGAGGTCCACGCGCCGGGCGAGGTAGACGAAGCTCCGCCCTGACCGCAGCGCCCGCAGGATCGTCCGCTCGTCGATCCCGAGCGCCCGCGCCAGGCGTCGGGCGGCCGACGCAGGGTCGGGGACGAGCGCCGGGCGCGCGTAGACGGCGCGCGCGGGCATCGACAGCGCGAGCTCGGCGCCTTCCCGATCGTAGATCGCGCCGCGTGACGCCGGCAGGTCGATCGTTCGGATCCGCTGGTCGCGCGCGAGCGCCTCGTACGCGGGAGCGTCCCCGAGCTGGAGCTGGAACAGCCGCCCCGCCACCGCGACGAGGGCCAGGACGAGGACGAGGAACAACGATGCGAGACGGCCGGCGGGTGGCCGCGGCGGCGGCGGGGCGCTCACGGCCCGCCTCCGAGGACCCCCTTCAAGGCGAACGTCCCCAGCTCGGTAGTCTCCTCGGATGAGCCGGCGGGAGCGACGGCGGGGAGCCGGATCAGCTCGACCTGCTCCGGCAGGACCATGCCCGCGCGTCGGGCGGCCGACGCGATCCGGTCCGGCGAGGAGAGCCGGGCCGCCTCGAGCCGGAGCCTGCCGTAGTCCGCCTCGAGGGCCTCGGCCCGCCGGGCGAGCTCGGCGAGGCGGAACGAATCCTGCGTCACGAGGGCCTGGGCGGCGACGAGCCCGAGGATGACGAGCGCCACCAGGCAGAGGGCGGTGACCCCGAACGGGATGCGACGCGCACGCGTCGCGACCCTCGCACGGGTCCGAGCGGCCGCGCGGCGGCCGGCGGCCCGACGCCCGGTGGGGACGCGGCGGCGCGCTCGGTGCGACGGCGGGCGGAGGCGGTCCGCGGCGACGGCCATCAGGCGGCCCTCCGCTCCGCGGCGCGCAGCTTCGCGCTGCGGGCACGGGGGTTCCGAGCCCGCTCGCGGGAGCCGGCGACGACCGGCTTGCGCGTCAGCACCTCGAGCCGGTCGTCAGCCAGGAACGCGCGCTTCACGATGCGGTCCTCGAGCGAGTGGTAGGAGATGACCACGACCCGCCCGCCGGGGGCGAGGAGGCTCACCGACCGGGGAAGGGAGTCGGCGAGCTCCTCGAGCTCCCGGTTCACCTCCAGGCGGATCGCCTGGAAGGTCCTGCGCGCGGGGTGCCCGCCGCCGCGGCGCCGCGGGACCGCGCCCGCGACGATCGCGGCGAGCTCCTCGGTGCTCGCCAGCGGCGCACGCTCGCGTGCACGAACGATCGCGGCCGCGATCCGGCCGGCGAACCGCTCCTCCCCGAGCTCGCGGATGACCCGCGCGAGCTCCTCCTCGGGGTAGCCGTTCACGACGTCCGCGGCGGTCAAGCCTTCGTCGCCCATCCGCATGTCGAGGGGTCCGGGTCGGCGGTAGGAGAACCCGCGCTCGGCGCGGTCCAGTTGCATCGACGAAACGCCCAGGTCGTAGAGGACGCCGTCCACGCCCTCGACGCCGGCCTCCGACGCCACGCGCTCGACGTCCGAGAAGCGCCCGGCGACCGGGGTGAAGCCGGTGGACCCGAGGCGCCCCGCGGCGAGCGCGAGCGCGTCGGGGTCCCGGTCCACGCCGACCACCCGCCCCACGCCGGCTCTCAGCAGCGCCTCGGCGTGACCGCCGGCGCCGACCGTCAGGTCGAGCACCACGCTCGCCCCGGACATCAGGCGGACCACCTCCGCGACCAGGACCGGCTCATGCGGCGCCTCAGCCAAGCACCCGGATCGCGAGCAGCCCGAGGACCACGTAGGTCCCGACCGCGCCGGCCACGAGCGCCAGCAGGTACAGCGTCTGTCCGACCTCTCGCTGCATCGCCCCTCCTATCGCTCGGGGACGAGCGCGCCCGAGGTGTAGGAACCGCCGTGGTCCTCGCGGTACCGCCCCCACTCGCCGCCGTCCCAGATCTCGAGGCGGTCGGAGACCCCGACCACCGCAACCTCACGCCCGAGGCGCGCCGTCTCCCGGAGGTGCCGCGGCAGCACCAGCCGGCCCTGCGCGTCGAGCTCGACCCGCTCGGCGCTGCCGAAGAACATCCGGGAGTAGGCGCGGTTCCGCGGATCCGAGATCGGCAGGCCCGCCACCTCGGCCTTCCGCTGCTCCCACTCCTCGCGTGGGAAGGCGAAGACGCAGCCGTCCTGACCGAGGGTGAGGTAGACGCCGTCGGCGAAGGCCTCGCGGAACTTCGCCGGCAGCGAGAGCCGTCCCTTCGGGTCCAGCTGGTAGTGGTGCTCACCGAGCAGCTCGGCCACGCGTCCTCCCCTGTACTCCACCGCGTGCCACGTTTATGCCACCCGCACTCCACCGGGTCAAGGAGATCGCGTGAATTACAGTGGTGTAAGTCAGTACTTGTGAACTCGTGTTGCAACATGAGCAACAAGAGCAACACGGCGGGAAGGGAGGGGCGATCAGCCGCGGCCGATCAGGTGAGGTAGGGCTCCCACTCGGGCTCGAGGCGACCGAGGAGGAGCCGGAAGCCGTCGCGGGGGGCGAACGGCGCGCGGCGCAGGGGGGTCCCCACCTCCTCGGGGAGGCGGTTCTCCTTGCGCGAGTTGCAGGGGCGGCAGGCCGCGACGACGTTCTCCCACACGTGGGCCCCCCCGCGGGAGCGAGGGATCACGTGGTCGACGTTCTCGGCGGTGCCCCCGCAGTACTGGCAGGTCCACTCGTCACGGGCGAACACGGCGCGGCGCGTGAGGGAGGCCCTGGCGCGGTACGGGACCTTCACGAAGTAGCTGAGCCGAACGACGGATGGCGCCGGCAGCTCGAGGCGCTCGGATCGGAAGATGACGCCGTTCGTCTCGAGCATCTCCGCCTTGTCCTTCAGGACGAGCACGACCGCCCGCCGAGCCGGCACGACCGCGAGCGGCTCGAACGATGCGTTCAGGACCAGCGCTCTTCCCAACTCATCACCCCGAAGGCGGGCCCGGCTTGCGCCATTGTACCGGAGCGCTTCAGCGGAAGGGCTCGATCGACCGATCGGATGCTTGACTCCGGCGACTCACACGCGTGTAATTCGGGTGGCGGGCCGGTGCGCCGCGAGCGCGGGCGCCCGAACCGCAGGGGCCGCGCGGGGCGTTCGAGGCTTGCGACGGCGCCCGGCCCGCCATCCACTCCCCCTTTCCCGCGGTCTCGCGCGTACACTGGTCCTCCGACCAGCCGACCGCGCCCCGCGCAGGAGCCCCGGTGCAGCAGATGTCGCTCGACCGACGCGAGTTCCAAGGTGTCTTCGGGGCGATCCGCGACAACGTCGAGCGGGTCGTCCAGGGGAAGCCGCGCGAGGTTGAGCTGGCGCTCGTCAGCCTCGTGGCGGAGGGGCACCTGCTGATCGAGGACGTGCCCGGTGTCGGCAAGACGATGCTCGCGAAGGCGATCGCTCGCTCGATCGACTGCTCGTTCCGCCGGATCCAGTTCACGCCCGACCTCCTGCCGAGCGACATCACCGGCGTGAACGTCTACAGCCCCGAGCGCGGAGACTTCGAGTTCAAGCCCGGCGCCGTGTTCGCGAACATCGTCCTCGGCGACGAGATCAACCGTGCCAGCCCGAAGACGCAGTCGGCCCTGCTCGAGTCGATGGAGGAGCGCCAGGCGACGGTCGACGGCGTCAGCCACCAGCTGGCCGTGCCGTTCATGGTCCTCGCGACGCAGAACCCGATCGAGTACGAGGGGACCTACCCCCTGCCGGAGGCGCAGCTCGACCGCTTCATGATGCGTCTGTCGATCGGCTACCCCTCCCCCGAGGCCGAGGCGGAGATCCTCGCGACCCACGGGGATGGAACGCGGCTCGACGAGATCCAGCCGGTCGCCGACGCGGTCGCCGTCGCGAGGCTGATCCGGATGGCGGCGGGGGTGCACGCCGCGGAGCCGCTGCGACGCTACGTAGTCGATCTGGCCGACGCGACGCGACGCCACCCGGACCTCCATCTCGGCGCGAGCCCGCGCGCATCGCTCATGCTCCTGCGTGCGGCGCGCGCGCTCGCCGCCTCGCGCGGCCGCGACTTCGTCACCCCCGACGATGTGAAGCACCTCGCGGTCCAGGTCATGGCCCATCGGTTGATCCCGACGGGCGAAGCCGCGATGACGGGGCGGACACCAGCCGCGGTCGTCGGCGACCTCCTGCAGGAGGTGCCGGTGCCGGTGAGCGGCTGATGCTCACCCCGAGGGGCCTGGGACTGATCGCCGGATCGGCCGCGCTGTGGCTCGGCTCGCGGATGCTCGCGGGCCCGGATCTGCACCTCGTGGCGGTGGGACTCATCGGGCTGCCGGCGTTCGCCCTCATCTCGCTCGCACGGCCGAGCCGGCCGCTCCAGGTGAGCCGGCGCCTGTCGAGCACCCGCGTGTTCCCCGGGGGCCACATCGAGGTCAGCCTCGAGCTGCGCGGCGACGGCCTCCGCGGGCCGGTCCTCTGCGAGGACGCCCTCCCGTCGGGGTCCGGGCGCGGAGCGCGCGCGGTCGTCGTCGGCGAGGGAGCGGCGCGGCGGATGCGCTACACGCTCACGTGTCGGACGCGAGGCCGGTACCGGGTGGGGCCCCTCACGGTCTTCGAGGCCGATCCCTTCGACCTCGCGCGCCGCCGACGAGAGGTGGCGGGCACCCACGAGTTCGTCGTGTTCCCGGAGGTCGAGGA
>DATLGG010000106.1:0-2464 GCA_035540615.1 Actinomycetota bacterium
CGCGTGTACATCGTCGCGAGGCCGGCCAGGGGGAGCGCATGGACCGGCACGCCACAGCCGTCGGTCCCGATCGCCGACGGCTCGGCGCCGGCCGCGTCGGGGATCGCCCGCATGACCGCCCGGTGCAGCGGATGATCCCGATCGAGGTAGCCGGCAGGGTCCATCTCGGCCCGGGAGCAGGCGAGCAGCATCCCGGCGTGCTTCCCGGAGCAGTCGTGGTACCGGGACTCCGGAGCTTCGACCTCGCGAGCCCGCGCCGGGTCCATCGGCCACGCCGGCGGACACCGGAGATCTCCCGCGCGGCGTCCGCCCCGCGCCAGCAGCGCCTCGACCGCGTCGAGGTGGATCGTCTCGGCGTTGTGGGAGGCGCACATCACCGCGACCTCCTCCTCCGAGAGCGCCTCCTCCACGAAGGACAGCGAGACGGCCGCCTGCAGCGGCTTCATGCACGAGCGGGCGAACACGTCGCCGGACGGGTCACCCGACCAGGCGAGCAGCCCCCCGGCGGCATCCGCGACCGCCACGGAGCCGAGGTGCACCGACTCGACCACGCCGGAGCGGATGACGCGGGCGAGGGGGGCGGACAACGAGCCGGGGTCAGCCGGCGGACGCCGCCGGAGCCGGATCGACGGGGGCCGCATCCTCCATCATCAGGAGGAACGCCTCGACGACCTCAGGGTCGAAGTGGGAGCCGGAGCCGCGGGTGATCTCCCCGACGGCCCGGTCCAGCGGCAGCGCCTCGCGGTAGGGCCGGTCGCTCGTCATCGCGTCGAAGGCATCCACGACCGCGAAGATCCGCGCGGAGAGCGGGATCTCCTCGCCGCGCAGACCGCGGGGATAGCCGGTGCCGTCGAAGCGCTCGTGGTGCGAGCGGATCACGTCGACCGCCTCGCCGAGGAAGCGGATCGGCGACACGATCTGGACGCCGATCAGCGGGTGGGTCTTCATCACCGACCACTCGGAAGGGGTCAGGGGGCCCTGCTTGTTGAGGATGCGCTCGGAGATCCCGATCTTCCCGATGTCGTGCAGGAGGAACCCGTAACCGAGCTCGGGGCGAGCGGCCAGCTCCGGGTCGATCGTCTTCGCGAGGGCGAGCCCGTACTGCTGGGTCCGGTCGAGGTGCATGCGCGTCCCGACGTCCTTCGCCTCGACGAGGAACGCGAGCGTCTTCATCGTCGAGAGGTAAGCCTCGTTCAGCTCACCGAGCGCCTGCTCAAGCTCGCGCGTGCGCTGGCGCTCCTGACGGTAGAGCTGGTTGATCTCTTCGGCGAAGACGACGAGCTGCTGGCGGACCGCGTCGAGCTCGCCCGTCATGCGCCGGCGGCCTCGACCCCCACGATGTCCAGCAGCTGTACGGGGGAGAACGGCTTCGTCAGGTACGCGTCGGCTCCGGCCCCAAGGCCGGCGGCCTCATCCTCGAGCGTCGACTTCGCGGTCACCATGACGACCTTCGGCGCGCTCGGATCGGCCTTCAGGCGGCGGCAGATCTCGACGCCGTTCGTTCCGGGCATCATCACGTCGAGGAGGACGATGTCGGGCCGCATCGTGCTGACCGCCTCGAGCGCGGATCCGCCGTCGGACGCGACTTCGACCTCGCACCCCTCGAACCCCAGCATCGCCCGCAACACGTCACGGATCGTCGGGTCGTCGTCCACCACGAGCACCTTGCGACGCGACATCGTCTCGGTTCGCTCCGATCCTCCGAAGGGCCCGACCATTGTGCCAGACCAAGAGCGCTCCAGCGTCAGGTCGAGATCATCCACCGCTCCCCGTTCTTCGGCCGTCGCAGGCCCGGCCTTGAGCGGCGGGGTCAATCCTCCAGGTCGCGGACCTTCACCCGGTACCGCTCCTTCAGCTCGTCCTGGAGCGCGTCGTGGACGGCGAGGACGCGGGAGCGCGCCTCCGAGACCGAGCGCTCCTCCTCGTCCAGCCGGGCGAGTCCGGTCTCGAGGTCGGCGTCGCTGATGTTCTCGAGGTCGCTCAGCGCGACGTCGGCGAGGAGCCGCTCCACCCGGCGTCGCGCCAAGGTCAGCTCCTCGTCGGGGATCGCGAGCGTCGGGGCCTCGCCCCGCGAGGGTCCGGGGTCGTCGGCGAGGATCTCGGGGAGCCGATCCAGGACGCTCCCGCCGTTGCCGCGACGCCGCTCGAGCTCGGCCTGCAGGATGTCGCGGCGCCCGTGGAGCAGCCGCCGGACGAGCGAGAGGTACTCCCGTTCCGCGCGCGACAGATCCCGGCGGCGACGGAGCTCGTCCATCTCCAGGTCGCCCAACCCCTCGACGAAGGAATCCTCGAGGATGCGGTCGATCCGCCGCTTCCCCCCGGCGATCGGAACCTCGGTTGCCTCGGCCACGGCGCACCTCCCGTCGCGGCGTTCGCCGCTCCCCGGATTATCCTCGAATCCGCCGCCGCTCGCGCGGCTAGCAGACGGCGCGCACGTAGGGGTAGGGGTTGACCGCTCCTCCCC
>DATLGG010000107.1:0-6647 GCA_035540615.1 Actinomycetota bacterium
CGCCCGCGGCGTGCGCGTGGGCGAGGGCATCCAGGACCCCGCGGGCGACGGCAGCAGCGCGGGCGGGCTCGAAGGGACCCTCCGCGATCTCGTCCGCCAGCGTCCGTCCGCGGACGAGCTCCATCACGATGTAGCACACGCCGTCGTCCGTGCCGGTGTCGAAGACGCGGACGATCGCGGGGTGCGAGAGGCGTGCTGCGGCGACCGCCTCGCGCGTGAACCGGGCGTACATCTCCTCGTCCGATCCGAGGTCGGGGTGGAGGATCTTCACGGCGACGTCCCGCCCGAGGACGTCGTCCCGCGCCTTCCAGACGGAGGCCATGCCGCCCGCCTCGATCTCGCGGTCGAGGAGGTAGCGCCCGCCGAGCCGGCGCCCGGCGAGATCCTTCCCCAGCTCCACGGGGGCAGTCTACGGGAGCACGCTGGGCGCCCGGCTCAGACGGGTGGCGGATCCGCGGTCGCGCGCCCGCGGGCGCGGGCGAACCCGCTGAGGAAGTCGATCCGGTGGATCAGCAGGGTGCTCGCGTCCTTCTCGACGACGACGCGCACGCTTCCCTCGGCGGTCGCTTCGATCTCGACGAGCTCGGCTTTCGGGTCCTTGTCGCCGATCGCGATCTCGGCTGCCGCGCGTGCGGAGTCGATCCCCCCGGTCCGGTTCGCGCGGACCGCCTCGGCGGCGGCGGTTTCGGCCACGTCCTGCGCCTGAAGCCTGGCGAACATGACCGATGCGGTTTCGACCACGGTGAGCCCGACGAGCGCGACGACGAGGATGGTCCTGACCGCGGAGCCGCTGACGAGGCCGCGCTCGTCACGGAGGGGGTTCAGCGACGCCCCCGTCTGAGGATGCTCCGCCTGACCAGGTCGAACTCCTCCATCCGAAGAACCAGGGCCGCCACGACGAACACTACCAGCCCCGCGACGATCCCGCCCCCAACCTGCAGCGCCTGACGCGCGAACCCCTCGGTTCCGAGACCCTGGGCGACGACCATCGCGACGCTCCAGGCGGCCGCCGCCGTCATCGCCGCGGCGACCGCGACCTTCAGCAGGCCGGCGGCGACGCTTTTCCCCTCCAGACCGCCGAGCCGCCCGCGGAGGATGATCCCGGCCACGAGCGCGGCGAAGGCGTACGCCACGGCGTGCCCGAGCGCCAGGCCCCGCACGCCGAGCACCGGGAAGAGGGCGAAGTTCACCGCCGTGTTGAGGGTCACCGCTCCCACGTTCACGAGCAGCGGGGTCCGCGTGTCCTGCATCGCGTAGAAGGCGCGGAGGAAGAGCTGGAACGCCGAGAACGGGAACAGCCCGATCGCGAAGAACACGAGGACCCCCGACACGAGATCGGTGGACGCGGCGCCGGCGACCCCGTGCTCGAGCAGGAGGCGCACGATCGGACGCGCGAGGACGAGGTACCCGGCGGCTGCGGGAACGACGACGAAGGCGGATGCGCGGATGCCGCGCGCGAGGATGCGCCGGAACCCGGCCCGGTCCTCCCGGACCCAGAGCTCCGAGAGCGACGGGAGGAGGGCGGTCATGATCGACACGGCGAAGATCGCGTGCGGGAGCTGGAAGAAGATGAACGCGGCCTGGTAGGCGGTGTACCCGCCCTGGACGCCGCCGGCGAGCACGATGACGATCAGCAGGCCGATCTGGTTGACGACGACGTACCCGACGACCCAGCCCGAGAGGCGCAGGAGCTTGCGGACCGACGGGTGACGCAGGTCGAGCGTCCAGCGGAACCGGAACCCGAGCCGGCGCAACGTGGGCCAGAGCGCGAAGGTCATCGCGGCCACACCGCCCGTCGTGCCGAGCGCGAGGACGAGCTTCTGGGCGAGGGTGATCGTCCCCGGCGCGGGGGTCCCGGGTCCGGCGGGCATCGCCGCGAAGATCAGGAACGCCGCGATGACCACGAGGTTGTTGAGGATCGGCGCGAACATGGGGGCCGCGAACCGGCGGTGCGCGTTCAGGATCCCGGTGGCGACGGCGCCGATGCCGTACAGCACGATCTGCGGCATGAAGTACCGCAGGAACAGGGTCGCGACGGCCTGCGCCGCCTCACGTTCGGGACCCTCCACCCGGAAGGTGTAGAGGCGGATGATGGCGGGCGCGGCGAGGATGCCGATGACCATCACGACGCCGAGGACCAGAAGGGTCACCGTCATCACGGCGCGCGCGACGTGCCAGGGGTCCTTCTCGTCCTTCGCCGTGAGTCGCTCGACGAACACCGGGACGAAGACGGACGACAGGATCCCGCCGAGCACGAGCTCGTAGATGATGTTCGGGACGTTGTTCGGGACGTTGTACGCGTCGGCGAGTCGGGTCTCGGCGACGCCGAGGGCGAACGCCATCGCGGCGACGCGCAGGAAGCCGGTGAGCCGCGAGAGCGCGGTGCCGATGGACATCAGCGCCGTGCTCCGGACCAGCCCGCCCTCTTGCCCACGCCGTGGGTCGGGCGTCAGCGTCTCGCCGACAGCGACCTCCTTCCCCAGAGGACGAGCAGGAAGAGGGCGGCGGCGAGGGTGACGACGAGGGCGCGCGTGTTGTACGCGGTCGAGCGCACGGTGATCCGCGATTCGGCGATGCGCGCGCCCCGGGGCGTCTGAAGGAGAACACGGACCGGGAAGCGCCCGGTCGTGCGTGCCAGGACCGGGAACGTGACGGCCCGCCGCGGCCGATCGAGCAGCACCTCCCGCGTCGCGCCCTCGACGAACCGGAGTCGGGGCGAGACGAGGGTCACCCGCAGACGAACGGGGTACTCGGCCCGGCTGCTGAGGGTCACCGGGATCACGCCGCGGTGCGACGTCAGTGTCACGGACAGATCGTCGGGCGGTGCGACCTTGCGGAACTCGAGCGCGACCCGACGACGCACCGACCGGAGGAACGCGAGCCCCTCCGCCTCCCGCTCCGCGAACTCCGCCGACTCGGCGAGGAGGCGTTGGGTCTGCAGCCGCCGGACGAGCGGCGCCGTCTCGTCCGCGATCGAGGAGAGCTGTCCGATCGCCGCGCGAGCGCGCCGGATCTCCACGAGGAACGCCGGAGAGAAGCGCGGGAGGTCGCGCGGCTCGAGCCGGCGCCGCGGAAGGTCGCCGCGGGCCCGCGCGAGGTCGATCAGACGCGTCGCGCGTCGGGGGCGGAGCCAGCCGGCGCGGGGGCTGACCGAGACGGATGTTCGGCGGATCGCTCCGAGGAGCCGCGACAGGACAGCCTCCGCGGGCGCGTCATCGTCGCCGATCACGAGGGCGAAGCCGCGCGGGGTTCCGGGCTGCTCGAAGTACACCGCGGCCATCTCACCGAGGGCGAGCTGCGCCTGGAGGCGTGGATCCGGCGCCGGGGCGAGCACGTGCTTCATCGTCGCGGCATCGGGCGCGATCGCCGGCAGCGTTCGGCCCCGACCCCCTTCGACCGCGGATACCGCGACCGCGCTGAACCGCGGCTCAGCGGCCGGCGCCAGTGCCTCCGCGTCGAGCACCAGCCCCTCGCTGCCCACCCGCTCGAGGACGCGGATCGCCCGCGGCGTCAGCAGCGAACGCGGGGGGCGCACGAGCGTCCCGGCGACCGTCGCGTCCGGAAGGAAGTGGCGGAGCACGCTCGTTCCACCCTCCATCTGCAGCTCGAGGTCGTCCCGCAGCTGCCCATCAACGAGCGCCGGGATCGACGGCGACGCGAGGGGCAGGGCGATCGTCTCGACGGTGCCACGGGCCACGAGCGCCTCGAGCCGCTCGAGCATCTGCGCGGCACGGACGGCGCCCGGCTCCTCCTCACCCACCTCCCGGACGCTCCCGTTGGCGGCGCGCACGCGGTAGCCGGTGCTCATCCGCTGCAGCTGGAGCAGGAGCGCCGGTCCGATCGCGACGGTCACCGGCATCGGCGCCTGCTCGAGGGCGGCGACCGTCGTCTCGAGCCGTCCACCGGCGGCGAGGCTGCGCTCGAGCCGGTCGCCTCGGAAGGTGCCCGACGCGTCGAAGAGCACCCGCTCGTCGAGCACGACCGTGAGCGAGAGATCGAGCGGGACCTCCTGGCGTTCACCGATGAACACGAGCACGCTCCGCAGGGCCGTCACCGGGACGCCGTCGGACTCGACCTGGAGCTTCAGGGGATGCAGGGCGCTCTCGTCCCGTTGCGCGATCTCCGGGAGTCGGCGCCGGATCGCGATCGTGGTCGTCTCACCAGGGCGGAGCGTCTCCTGCGTGCGGATCGGTGTCACGAGGATCGGCGAAAGCGTCGGATCGTGCGCGATCGCCTCCCGGTACTGCGAGCGGGAACGCGCGGGCTGGTACACGTGGAGGGTGAGACCGAAGCGCTCGATCGCGCGGGTCCCCGTGTTGGTGACCTCGACCGAGATGCGCAGGGGACTGCGCGGTCCCGTCAGCGGATCCTGGTTCACGAGCGCGATCCGGGCCTGTGGTGAAGGCTGGGCGGCCGTCGGGATCGCCGGCCCGAGGACGAGGACGATGGCCAGCGAGGCGCCCGCCCGCGTCATGGGGCCGCCGCGGCCAGTCGCAGGACCCGCTGCTCGGAGTCGTAGGCGGCAACCGCCGCCGCCTCGTCGAGCGGGAACCAGGCGACGTCCTCCATCTCGTGGTCCCGGCGGGACGGGTCGCCTCCGAGGAGATCCATGAGGAAGAAGTGGACCGTCTTGTGCACGCGGACCCCCGCCCAGACGTACCAGTAGGTCACCTCGTCCAGCGGCGCACGGATCGCGCCGTCGTAGCCGGTCTCCTCCCGGACCTCACGGACCGCCGCCTCCTCCGCGCTCTCGCCGGGCTCGATGTTCCCCTTCGGCAGGCCCCACACGAGCTGGCCCCGGCGGGTACGGCGGGCGGCGAGCAGCGCCTCTGCTCCCGATCCGCCGGCCCGGACGACGACCCCACCGGCCGAGATCTCGCGCCTCGTCTTCACGCCGCGATCTGGGCGACCCGGGCGTCGACCGCGCGGAGCAGGTCGCCCGGCCTGATCTTGAGGACCGAGGTCACCTCGCCGCCGGGGAAGTAGAGGATCTCCTGGTCGCTGAGCGAACGGTCCACGACGATGTGGGTCCCCTCGGGCAGGCCCGCTGGGGGCAGCGCCTCTTCCAGGAAGCCGCTCCACTCGGTCGCGGATGACGCGTCCATCCGCCGGAGGTCGCCTGATCCGAGCGTGCCGGCGACCCTCGACGGGTCCGGCTCCCGGTCCGCCGGCACGACCGCGGCCACCGGCGCGTCCCCGCCCTCGAAGAGCACGACCCGCCCCACCTGCTGCGGTGGAAGCCCGAGGACGGCGGCGACGTGCTCCGGCGCGCGGACCCGCCCCTGGAGCGGGACGAGCTCGTGCGGGATGTCGCGTTCGACGAGGTAGTTGTGGACGTCGACGGAGGTCTTCACCGCATCCCCCGCTCCGCGGCCCACGCGTCGAGGAGGGCGTAGGCCTCCTCCTTGTCCATCGGACCCCGGTCCATTCGCGCTTCCAGCAGGTGCTCGCGCGCCTCGCCGACGATCGGCCCGGGACCGATCCCGAGGTGCTCCATGATCTCGTTGCCGTCGAGGGGCGGCCGGATCGACGCGAGGTTCTCCTCCTCGGCGAGGCGAGCGATCCGCTCTTCGAGCTCGTCCTGCAGGCCCGCCAGCTCTCGCGCCTTCCGCGGGTTCTGGGTCGTGCAGTCGGCACGCGTCAGCTGGTTGAGCCGGTCGATGAGCGGGCCCGCGTCGCGGACGTAGCGCCGCAGGGCGCCGTCGGTCCACCCGAGCCGGTAGGTGTGGAAGCGCAGGTGCATCTCCACCAGCTGGCGGACGTCCTGCACCACCCGCTCCGGGGCGCGGAGGGCCCGCAGCCGCTCCTCGGCCATCCGCGCGCCGACGACCTCGTGGTGGTGGAACTGCACGCCCTCCGGCGTGATCGCCCGCGTCTTCGGCTTCCCGACGTCGTGCAGGAGCGCGGCGAGCCGCAGGACCGGATCGGGTGGGCACTTCGCCACGACGGCGAGCGTGTGCTTGAACACGTCCTTGTGGCGGTGGACGGGGTCCTGCTCGAGCTTCAAGGCGGGAAGCTCCGGCAGGAAGACGTCCGCGAGCCCGGACTCGACCATCAGCTCGAGCCCAGCCTCCACGTGCTCGCCCGGCAGCAGCTTCATCAGCTCGTCGAAGATGCGCTCGACCGAGACGATGGCCAGCCGGTCCTTCATCGAGCGGATCGCCTCGACGACCTCCGGGGCGGGGACGACGCCGAGGGTCGCGACGAACCGGCACGCGCGCAGCATCCGGAGCGGGTCGTCGGAGAAGGACACCTCCGGGGTGAGCGGCGTGCGGAGCTGGCGATGGCCGAGGTCGTACAAGCCGCGGAACGGATCGATCAGCTCGCCCCCGGGGACCCGGACCGCCATCGCGTTGATCGTGAAGTCCCGGCGGGAGAGATCCGTTTCGATGTCACGCGCGAAGGTCACGTCGGGATGGCGCGAGTCTCGCGCGTACACCTCTTCACGGAACGTCGTGATCTCGACGGCGACCTCGTCCCGGATCGCGCCCACGGTGCCGAAGCGGATCCCTTTCAGGTACCGGTGCTGCGCCCACCCCCGCAGGAGGCGGACGACCTGCTCGGGCCGGGCGTCGGTCGCGAAGTCGAGGTCCTCGTGCGGGACCCCGCGAACGGCATCGCGGACGGACCCACCGACGAGGTAGAGC
>DATLGG010000108.1:0-3624 GCA_035540615.1 Actinomycetota bacterium
GCATCGTGACGCCGGTCCGTCGGGTGAGCTCGTACACGTCGCGCGCGGAATCGGCGCCCTCGACGGTCAGGCCGCGCTCGGTCATGTCGGCGAGGGTGCTGGCGGGGTCGGCCCCGAGGCCGATCGCTTCGCCGTACAGCCGGTTGCGCCCGCCGAGGCTCGTGACGAGGAGGTCCCCGATCCCCGCGAGCCCGTACGCGGTCTCGCGCCTTCCACCGAGAGCCTCCGCGAGCGCGGCGATCTCGTGCGCGGCCCGGGTGAACAACGCCGAGAGGGCGTTCTTCATCGTCTGCTCGCGCTGCTGTCCGCTGCCTTCGAGCACCCCGGCGGCGATCGCCGCGACGTTCTTCGCGACGCCGCAGACCTCGACGCCGACCACATCGTCGGTCGTGTCCACGAGGAAGCTCGGCGCGCGGAAGCGCTCCGCGACGGTCGCGAGCGCATCGGCGTCATCGGAGGCCATCGCGACGGCCGTCAGCAACCCCTCCGCGACCTCGGGCGCGAGCGACGGCCCGCTGAGCGCGACGACGGGGGAGTCGGGGAAGGTCTCGGTATAGACCTCCGACGTCCGCAGGCCCGTCCCCGGCTCCAGTCCCTTCGCGAGGCTGACGACGATCGGCACGTCGTCGAGCGCGGGCACCACCATGGTCGCGAGTGACCGGGCGCCGGCGGAGTTCGCCCCCATGACGGCGACGTCCACATCGGCTGCGGCCTGCTTCAGATCGTCGGGGCCGAGGACGCGAACCGTCTCTGGGATGGGCTCGCTCAGCGCGGGGTGACGACGCTCCGCCTCGATCGCCTCGAGCACGCGGGTGTCGAACCTGCTGCCCCAGAGCGTCACCTGGCTACCGGTGCGCGCCAGGTGGATCGCGATCGCCGTTCCCGCCGCTCCCGCTCCGAACACGGTCGCCCCGGCCACCCGCGGAGCATAGCAGGGGGTCGGCGGCCGCTCGCGGCCGGGCGTACGATGCTGCGGTGACGAAGCCGCTGCCTGCGGTCGACATCCGCGACGTTCAGGTCGTGAAGAACGGCGCGACCTTCCTGCTGACCGATCGCTACGGCGACGTGACCGAGGGCAACCTCGCGGCCCTCGGCCTCTACCATCGCGACACGCGGTTCCTCTCCCGGCTCGATCTCCGTCTGAACCAGCAGCAACCGGTCCTGCTGCACTCCTCGACCGAGGAGAACCACTCGCAGATCATCGAGCTGGCGTTCCCCGTGCCGGTCGGCAAGTCGGGGGGGCTCGAGCAACGCGAGAACATGTCGCTGCACCGCGAGCGGATCCTCGCCGGGTCGCTGTTCGAGCGGGTCCGCGTGCGCAACTTCGGCCGTGAGGCGCGCCACCTCGTCCTCGACGTCGGTTTCGCGGCGGATTTCCTCGACCTGTTCGAGGTCCGGGGCTTCACGCGGGAGCGACGGGGGCAGCTCCAGGCGCCCGCGGTCGAGCGGAGCCAGGTCGTCCTGCGCTACGTCGGTCTCGACGGCGTCACCCGCACGACGACCCTGCGGTTCTCCCCGATGCCGACCGAGCTCCGCCCCGGCCTCGCGTCCTTCGAGCTCGAGGTCGCCGCCGGCGCCGAGCTGGAGGTCGCGATCGAGGTCATCCCGCAGGTGGGCGACGAGACCCCTCCGCGGCGCTCGCTGCGCGAGGTGGAGGCACGGCTCGCGCGCGAGGACATGGCATGGCGTAAGCGTGGGACACGGTTCCTCTCGAGCGACCCGACGCTCTCGCGGTTCCTCGACCGCTCCGTCCGTGACCTCCGGATGCTGCAGAGCGAGACCGACGACGGGGCTTTCGTCCTCGATGCCGGCGTCCCCTGGTACTCCACGCTGTTCGGCCGCGACGCGATCATCACCGCCTACCAGATGCTCACGCTCGACCCCTCCGTCGCCTGGGCGGTCCTGCGGACGCTCGCCGAGCGGCAGGGGACCCGTGACGATCCGTGGCGGGAGGAAGAGCCCGGGAAGATCCTGCACGAGGTTCGCAGCGGAGAGCTCGCCGCGTCCGGCGAGATCCCCCACGGCCGGTACTACGGGACGATCGACGCGACCCCCCTATGGCTGGTCCTGCTCGCGGCCGCGTACCGGTGGACGGCGGACCTCGAGGCGGCACGCGCGCTCTGGCCGCACGCGCTCGCCGCCCTGCGCTGGATCGACGAGTACGGCGATCGCGACGGCGACGGCTACCTGGAGTACGAGCGTCGTTCGACGGGCGGACTCGAGAACCAGGGGTGGAAGGACTCGATCGACGCGATCTGCTTCCCCGACGGGGAGCCCGCGGAGGGACCGATCGCTCTCGTCGAGGTGCAGGGCTACGTTTACCAGGCGAAGCGGCGGCTCGCGCGGGTCGCTCGCGACCTCGGTGAGGACGACGTCGCGGAGCGTCTCGGAAAGGAGGCCGAGGCACTGCGCGAGCGCTTCAACCGCGACTTCTGGGTCGAGCGGGAGGGATACTTCGCGCTCGCCTTGGACGGCGAGAAGCGGCAGGTTCCCACGGTGACGTCGAACCCCGGGCACTGCCTGTGGTCGCAGATCGTCGATCCGGCGCTGGCCCCACGCGTGGCGCGGAGGCTTACCTCACCGGCGCTGCTGAGCGGATGGGGGCTGCGCACGCTCAGCCGCAAGCACACCGCCTACGACCCCCTCGGCTACCATCGGGGCAGCATCTGGCCGCACGACAACGCGATCGTGGCGCACGGCCTCAAGCGGTACGGGTTCGACCGTGAGGCCGGCATGGTCCTCGACCAGCTGAGCGCCGCCGGCCGTTACTTTCCCTACGCTCGCTTCCCCGAGCTCTTCTGCGGGTTCTCCTCCGAGGAGGTTCCGGTCCCGGTGCAGTACCCGGTGGCCTGCCGGCCCCAGGCCTGGTCATCCGGGGCTGCCCTGCTGATGATCCGCTCCTACGCCGGTCTGACCGCGGACGCGCCGAGGCGCCGCCTCTTCATCGTGCGGCCGCACCTCCCGCGGTGGGTCGAGACGGTCGAGCTCCGTGGGCTCCGCGTCGGCGATGCCCGCCTCGACCTCGTGTTCTCCAGCCACCGCGGGGTCACGGCGGTCCAGGTCCCCCGGAAACAGGGGGACGTAGAGGTCCTGATCCAGCAGTAACGTCTAGCGGCCCTGGACGAAGAGCTCCGCGAAGTCCCCCTCCGGCACGAGGACATCCGGCTTCCCGTCGCCGGTGAAGTCTGCGAGCTTCGGCGTGTAGGTTGCGCCGCGAGCCACGTAGCCGTGCGCTTCCCCGAAGCCACCCTTCCCGTCGCCGGGGGCCACAGAGATCATGGCCGGCCCGTGGTCCATGACGAGGTCCGCCGTCCCGTCCCCCGTGACGTCGGCGACGCCAGCCCCCAGCGGGTACTCGTACGCCGGGACCTGATAGAAGTCCCCGAACCCCGAGGCTGTCCCGGGCACGATCCGCACCTGGTCCTCGAACGGGAGCGGCACGACGAGGTCGTCCCGGTCGTCGCCGTTGACGTCGGCGAGTTGGAAGTCGACGAAGACCTTCCCGACGCTGTGACCGCCCGGCACCGGGGAGAAGATGCCGTTCCCGAGCCCGAGGAAGAGGCCGATCCCCCGACCGGTTGTCCCGATCAGGCAGAGCGGGTCCGGCGCGCACTCCGGCCGAAC
>DATLGG010000109.1:0-7090 GCA_035540615.1 Actinomycetota bacterium
TCAGGTAGAGGGGCCGGCGCTCCGCGGGGTCCCCGCCCGAGAAGTCCTCGTGGAAGCGGAGGATGTTCTGGAGGCTCGCGCCGCGCCACGCGTAGATGTTCTGGTCCGGGTCCCCGACCGCCATGACGGGGTGGCCGCGCCCGCACAGCAGGGACAGCAGCTGGGCCTGCGCGACGTTCGTGTCCTGGTACTCGTCCAGCAGGACCACCTTGTAGCGGTCCCGGAAGGCCTCGCCGACCTCGGGGTGCTCCTCGGCGAGGCGACACGCGAGCTCGATCTGGTCCGCGTAGTCGATGACCCCTAGCGCGCGCTTGCGCTCCCCGTAGGCGTGGGCGACCTCGGCCAGCTCCGCGCGCCGAAGGGCCGCGAGCTGGATCTTCCGGTCGCCGGCCCGCTCCAGCGCGAGCTCCTGGGCGAACGCGCGGCTGCGCTCGGCGACCTCGAGCGGGTCGACGCGGTGGTTGGCGCACTCGTCGGCGAGCAGGAGGAGGTTCTCCACCACGTGCCGGACCGTGCGGACCTCGAGATGCTCGAACTCCCGATCGTTCAGGAGGGAGACCGCGAGCTGCCACTTGTGGGCCTCGGTGAGGAGCATCCCTCCGGGCTCGAGGCCCATCCGCAGGCCGTACTCGTCCAGCATCCGCGCGGCGAAGGCGTGGTAGGTGTGGACGGTCGGCTCCTCGCCGTCGGGGAGGCGCAGCTCCTCGGTGGCGTGGCGCACCCGGCGGCCGAGCTCCTCCGCTGCCTTGTTCGTGAAGGTGAGGCAGAGGATCTCCGAGGGCGCCGCGCCACGGTGGCCCGCCTCGACGACACCGGCACGCACGAGCGCCAGGTACACGACGCGCGCGACCATGACCGCCGTCTTCCCGGACCCTGCGCCGGCGACGACCGCCGACGGCGTGAGCGGGTGGCTGATCGCCTCCCACTGCTGCTGCGTCGGCGGGGTGCCCTTGAAGACCCGCAGGATGGGCTCGGGGACGCCGTCGGCGAGCGGGATGCTCACGGCGTCACCTCCTGGCCCTCGGGCCACATGGGGCAGATGGGCTTGAACGAGCAGAACTGGCAGTCGGCCTGCGGGTTCGGGGCGAACGACTCCGCGCGGACCGCCTCGACGAGCTCCCGCAGGCGGCCCTCGGCCCACGCCTCGTAGTCGTCCTCCTGCGAAGGGATGACGCTGCGGCGAACGTAGCCTTCGCGGAAATGGGTCTTGCCGAGGTAGTGGAGCTCGAGCCTGCCCGGCTCGCCGTACCCCGCGAGCTCCTCGACGCGACGCATCGCGAGGTAGTAGGCGGCGAGCTGGAGGCTCTGTCGGGTGTCCTCCTTCGTCGGAGCCCAGCGGCTCGTCTTGTAGTCGACCACGCGGACCTTGCCGTTGTTCATGCGGAAGATCGCGTCGATCCTCCCGCGGATCCTTGCGCCGTCGATCGGGAACGAGAAGCTCTTCTCCGAGGCGACGATCTCCGGCGACTCGTGGGTCAGCCAGAGCGAGAGCATCTCCTTGCCGTCCAGGAACCGGCGATGCTCGATCGCGCGGTTCGGGAAGATGTCGGGGTCCCAACGGCGCTCGAGCTCCGCGTGCGCGGCCTCCTCGGTGCGCGGGACCTTCCCCTGCTGGATGTCGTCGATGATCTCGTGGACGGTCGATCCGAGCCACATCTGGAAGCTCTCGTCGGTGTCGAGGCCCATCTCGGAGGCGTAGAGGTACTGCAGCGCGCAGTTCTCGAGGGAGGAAAGGCGAGAGTAGCTCGTGTACATCTCGTCCTCGCCGTGGAGGGGGATCCCCGGGTCGCTCCAGTCGCGGCCCCACCACCAGGTGCGCGGGTCGGCACCGGTCTCCGGCAACGCCGCCAGCGCGGCGAGCCGCTCGGGCGCGGGAGCCGTTCGGTCCTGGAGCGTCCTGCGGAGATCCGCCTCCATCTCGCGGAGGGACGCGGCCGGGGCGGCGCCTCGCTCGGGGCGCGTCCACTCGAGGCCGAGGCGGGCGGCGAACCGCGATGGCGTGCGCGGGTTGCGGGCGCCGGCGGAGCGGCTGGCGAGCAGGAGCGTGCTGAGGCGCGCGCGGCTGACCGCGAGGCGGAAGAGCGCCCGCTCCTCGTCGAGGCGATCGCGGATCCGCTCCACGGCCGTTCGGGGCGCGACGAGGCGGTCGAGATCCACCATCGGCGCCCGATGGGACAGGCTCGGGAACTCACCCTCGATCGAGCCCATGACGACCGCGACGTCCACCTCGATGCCGTGCGCGCGGTGGGCCGAGATGACCCGGACGGCGTGTGGGTGCCGCTCCTCTGGGAGGACCCAGGGGTCGGGCCCGAACTCGGCGGCCTCGAGCGTCGCGAGGTAATCCTCGACACCTGCGCCCGGCCGCCGCTCCACGAACCGGCCGAGCACGTCGCCGAACGCTGAGAGCGCGTCGAGGTCCCGCGCGCGCGCGTCCGCGTCGGCGACCATCCCGCCGAAGACGGGGTGCTCCGTCCAGAGCCAGAAGAAGGCGCCGTCGGGACCGCGGCCCTCCGCGACACGCGGCAGCTCCTCGATGACCCGGCGGAAGTGGAGGAGCGGCTCGGCGAGGTCGCGGTCGAGGTCCTGCGGGGGTGCCTCCACGAGGTCGACGAGCTTCGTGCGGCGGACGCGCGCCTCGCGACGGAGGCGGCGGAGCTGGTGCGGCGTGAGGCCCCCGACCCGCGAGCCGAGGAGCGGCTCGAGGAGCTCGTCGCGGACCTCCGGCTGGAAGACGTAGCGGAAGAGGTCGACGACCGGGCGGTTCGCCGGCTCGGCCGCGACCGCCGACTCCTCCGCGACGACCACGAAGGGGACCCCGTGGCGCCGGAGGGCGTGGCGGAGCGCGGTGAGGTACGCGCCGTAGCGGCGGACGATCACGGCCATCCGCTCCCACGCAACGTCGTCCTCGACGCGGCGGCGGAGGAGCTCCCGCGCGGCGACCTCGGCCTCCTCGCCCGGGTGTGGGACCTCGAGGGCGCGGATCCGAGCCGCGGGCGGACGCTCCGCCTCCGAGACGTCCGGGAGACGTCCGAGGGCGGCCACGTCGGGGCCGAGGCGGTGACTCCCGTCGAGCTCGACCCGGCGGAGGCCACCGAGCACGTCACCGATCCGCTCCAAGGGCTCGAGGCTGCCCCCGCGGTAGGAGAAGACGTGCCCCTCCGGGTCGGCGGCGACGACGACGCTCCGCGCCGCGGGAGCGAGTCCCGCGACGATCGCCTCGGTCGCGTGCGTCGCGTCCTGGTAGTCGTCGACGAGGACGTGCTCGAAGCCGGGCTCGGGAACGCGTCCGCGGCGAACGAGCTGGACGGCCCCGTGGAGGAGGCCGGCGAAGTCGGTCTGGTTCGCGGCATGGAGCGCGTCGAGGTAGCGGCGGTAGAACCCCGCGATCTCGAGGTACTCCGACCGGTCGACGGCGAGCGCCTCGAGCTCGTCGGGGCCGAGGAGGCGCTCCTGGGCGCGCAGACAGAGGTCCGCGACCTGTCGCGCGAACTCTCGGACGTCGAGGAGCGGGGCGAAGCGTGGCCAGTCCGCGGGCCGCTCGCCGCGGAGCATCTCCCGGACGACGGCGTACTGGTCGGAGGCCGAGAGCACCTCCGGCGGACGGGTGTACCCGAGCGCCTCGAAGTCGCGGCCGACCACCGAGAACGCGAACCCGTGCGCGGTGAGGACGGGCAGGGCCGGCAGGGAGCGCGCCAACCTGCCCTGGAGCCGCTCGCGGCTCTCCCGCGCTGCGCGCCGGTTCAGGACGAGGAGCAGGATGCGCTCGGGGTCGACGCCCGCCTCGACCAGCCGGGCGAATCGCTCCCGCAGGAGCGTCGTCTTCCCGCAGCCGGGCGAGCCGGTGACCAGGAGGCTCCCCCGCTCGAGGTCGAGCACGGGGGCCTGCGCGTCGTCGGGCTCGAACCTCACGACTGCACTGTACCGGGAGGGTCTGACACGCGGTTCAGCGGAGGAGCGCTAGCGGGGCAGCTCCTTGCGCGCGACCCATTGGCGCATCGGGCGGTAGGTGCCGGCGGGGTCCCAACCGCCGGGGGCGTCGGAGGCGAACCGAACCCCGAGACCTTCACGCGCGCCGCGAACCATGGCCGCCGCGCGGAACCACTCGAGTCGTCCGGGCTCGATCACGCTCTCACCGTGCGCACCGGGCTGTCGGAGCGACGCGTCGTCGATCGCCACCGGCGCCGGGCTGAACACGCGGCCGAGGACCTGCTCGGCCTCCGGGCTCGATGCCTCGACGACCGCGCGGACGCCGTCCCACGAGGCGACCCCGTACGTCTCCTCGGGCGACTCGGGTCGGAAGAACTCGGCTCGCATTCCGCGGAGGATACCGCACGGCCGGGACGGGACCGCTCCCGCGACGCGATCAGGGCCGCTCTTGGAGGGCCGACACGGCGCAGCGGCTGCAGTAGCGGCTGCCCTTCGCCGCCGGTCGCCCACAGCGCTCGCAGGCCCGGGGCTCGATGCGCTCGAACCGCACGTCCTGGCCGCGACCCGAGCGCGCCACGCGACCCTCGCGCTCGAGCTTCAACAGGTGGGCGAGGACCGAGCGCTCGGCCAGCGGGAACATCGACGGGTCCACCTCGCCCTCGTAGATCCCGGGAACGACCTGGGCCGGTGCCTTCCGTCCGTCTGCCAGCGCCGCCCACACCTGCTCCTCCCGCTCGCGTCGGTGCGCGAGGTACGCCTCGAGCCGGTCCGCAGCGTCGAAGACGACCGGCCCGTGCCCGGGATAGATCGTCAGGGGATCCAGGTCCCGCATCCGCCCGAGGGATTCGAGGTACTGCGCCATGTCCCCTTCCGGCGGATCGACGACGCTCGTGCCGCGCCCGAGCACGGCATCCCCCGTGAACAGGGCGCGCGGCCCGTCGAGGAAGAACGCGAGGTGGTCCTGCGTGTGCCCCGGCGTGTGGACGACGCGGACGCGGACCGCTCCCGCCCGGACGATGTCGCCATCGGCCAGCGCCCGCTCGGGACCCTCCGGGCGGAACGCGTACACCTCCACGCCGGCGGCACGGGCGAACCGGCGTGCGCCTTCCGCGTGGTCGGCGTGACGGTGGGTCAGCAGGACCGCCCCCACGGGAGTCGCCTCGTCCAGGACCCCGAGGAGGTGGCTCGGGTCGTCCGGCCCGGGGTCGATGACGACCGACGGCTGCTCGCCCACCACCCACGTGTTGGTCCCGTCGAGGGTGAGGGGACCCGGATTCGGGGCGAGGACCCGCAAGATCCGCGTCATCGGCTCGCGCCGTCCGCGCGGTACTCGGGGCGCAGCCACACCCCACGCCGAGGCTGGACCCCCGGCTCCGGTGGAGGGATCTGCTCGATCCGCGTGGACACCGCCTCCTCGACGGAGCGCCGTTCCTCAAGCTCCTCGAGCGTGACGAGCGTCGGCCACATGAGCGGCGCGTCACCCCGCACGCTCGCCTCCACGATCGCTCCGGGCGGGGTCCACCAGGCGTCGGAGATCTCGACCCCGTCCGGCGTCGGTTCCACACCCGGTGGCGCCGCGACCGCGTAGAACCACGCGTCGAAGCGCACCGCGAGGAACTCCGGCGCGACCCATCGGGCCAGCTCGGCCAAGTCCTCCTGCCGGGGAGCCTCGCGCAGCGCCTCGAGCAGCGGCGGTCGCTCGGGCACCGCGCGAGCGCCGCCGGCCTCGAGCAGGATCCCGGTCTCCTCGTAGAGCTCCCGGACCGCGCAGGCGCGGACGTCCTCGGACGGATCGCCGAACAGCGCCTCCGCCAGCCGACGGTCCTCGTCCTCGACGACCCCACCGGGGAAGACGACGAACCCGGGAGCGAACGAGGAATCCGCCGAGCGCCGCTCGACCAGCACCTCGACGCCCGGATCCCCCGGGCGGACGAGCACCACGGTGGCGGCGGGGCGCGGCCGGTCCATCGCGCGCATTCTGCCAGGGGGAGAATGGCGGCGTGAGCGAACGGCTGCGCAAGCTCCTCATCGAGCGGATCGTCACGGAGGGCCCGATCACCTTCGCCGACTTCATGGAGACCGCGCTCTACGACCCCGAGGACGGGTTCTACGCCGACTCGCCGATCGGGGCCGACCGGCACTTCGTGACGAGCCCGCACGTCTCGCCGGCCTTCGGCGACCTCCTCGCACGCCAGCTCGCGCAGTGCTGGGACGCCCTCGGGCGGCCCGAGCGGTTCGACGTCGTCGAGCTCGGCGCGGGCGACGGGACCCTGGCGAGGCAGATCCTGCGTGCGACCGCGGCCTCCCCCGAGCTGACGCGCGCGATCCGTTACGTCGGTGTCGAGCGCTCGCCCGGTGCGCGGGCGGCCCTCACCAGCGCCGGTCTCGACGCGGCCCCGGAGGCGCCGGACGAGATCCGAGGGTGCGTGATCGCCAACGAGCTCCTCGACAACGTCCCCTTCCACCGCCTGCGGGAGCGCGATGGCCGGGTCCTCGAGATCTTCGTCGGCGCCGACGGCGGACGGCTCCTGGAGGTCGAGGGCGAGCCCACCCCCGAGGCGCTCGCGGCCGCCGGAGCGCCCTTCGTCCCTGGCGAGGAGCGACCGGTCTCACCCGCCGCGCTCAAGCTCGTCGACCGGCTCACCCGGACGCTGCAGCGGGGGTACGCCTTCGTCTTCGATTACGCCTTCGAGCCGGGTCGATCGACGGCCCCCGCCCACGCCTATCGCGACCACCGCATCCTCGCCGACGTGCTCGAAGAGCCCGGCAGCCAGGATGTGACCGCGGCCGTGGATCTGGCCGCGGTCACCGAGCGTGCGAGCGCCGCCGGCCTCCAGGCCTGGGGCCCGGTGCCGCAGGAGCAGGCGCTGCTCGCCCTCGGGTTCCGCCTGTGGGCCGCGGGCGTTCGAGCGCGCCAGGCGGAAGCGGAGGCTCGAGGGGACTGGCGCTCGGCCAACCGCCTCTTCTCCGAGCGCAGCCGCGCGGGCCTGCTCGTCGACCCGTCGAACCTCGGCGCGCTTCAGCTCGTCGTCTTCGCAACCCGCGATCTGCCGACCCCGGCGGCGATCCTTGGAGATCCCGACCGCGGCTGCTGAAGCTCCGATCTCGAGCCTTACCAAGCTAAGTGCGGTACGATGACTGTGGTCAGGAGGCGACCATGCCC
>DATLGG010000110.1:0-6408 GCA_035540615.1 Actinomycetota bacterium
CATCCGCATCAGCCTGATCTTCACCATCTCGAAGGATCCTCTCCTCGGGTCGGCAGCGATGATACCCGGCCCGCTCGGGGCCGGCGGCTACCGCGGCGGCATGCCCGGCAGCCCCGGGAGACCCGGCAGCCCGCGGAGCCCCTTCAGCCCGCCGCCCGTCAGGCGCTGCATCATCGTCCGCGCCTGGTCGAACTGCTTCAGCAGCGCGTTGACCTGCGCCACCGACGTCCCGCTCCCGCCGGCGATCCGCGCGCGGCGGCTCCCGTTGATGATCTCCGGGCTCTGCCGCTCCTCCGGGGTCATGGACGAGATGATCGCCTCGGTCCGCGCGACCTCGCGCTCGTCGATGTCGACGGCGGCAAGCTCGCCGGCGCCCGGCAGCATCCCCATCAGGTCCTTGAGGGGCCCCAGCTTGCGCACCTGCCGCAGCTGCTCGAGGAAGTCCTCCAGCGTGAAGCGCGCCTGCATGATCCGCTCGGCCTGCTCGCGCGCGCGCTCCTCGTCCATCTCACGCTGCGCCTTCTCCACGAGCGAGACGACGTCGCCCATCCCGAGGATCCGCGAGGCCATCCGGTCGGGATGGAACACCTCGAGGTCCTTTGCACGCTCCCCGACGCCGGCGAAGAAGATCGGCCGCCCGGTCGCCGCCGTCACCGACAGCGCGGCGCCACCGCGCGCGTCACCGTCGAGCTTCGTGAGGACGAAGCCGGTGAGGTCGACCTCCCGCATGAAGGCGCGCGCCTGCCGGAGGGCGTCCTGTCCCGTCATCGCGTCGGCCGCCATGAGCACGTGGTGCGGCCGCAGGACGTCCCGGATCCGCCGAGCCTCGCGCATCATCTCCTCGTCGATGTGGAGCCGGCCTCCCGTGTCCACGATCAGCACGTCGTGGCCCCGGCGGCTCGCTTCCTTCAACGCCGCCTTCGCCACCCTGACCGGGTCCCGGCCCTCGGATACGACGGGGACGCCGATCTCCTCCCCGAGCGTCCGCAGCTGCTCGACCGCGGCCGGGCGGAGCAGGTCGGCGGCGGCGAGCAGGGGCCGCTTGCCCTTCTCGCGGAGGTGGAGGGCGAGCTTCGCGCACGCCGTCGTCTTCCCGGAGCCCTGGAGCCCGGCCATCATCACGACGGCCGGAGAGGCGTTCGGAAGTTCGAAGGGGCGGTGCTTCCCGCCCAGCGTCTCCGCCAGCTCGTCGTTCACGATCTTCACGACCTGCTGACCCGGGGTGATGCTCCGCATCACCTCCTCGGACAGCGCCCGCTCCCGGACGCGGCCCAGCATCGCGTCGGCGACCTCGGCGGCGGCGTCGGCCTCGAGGAGCGCGATCCGGATCTCCGCCAGCGCGTTGTCGACCTGCTTCGGATGGAGCTTCCCGCGGGATCGGAGCTTCTTGAAGACCGGCGTGAGCCGGCTCGTGAGCTGCTCGAACATCATCCGGAACGGTAGCAGCCCCCGGCGCATGCCGGGGGCTGCCGAGCCTGATGGAGCGGGCTACCGGGTGAACTCGCGCCCGTTGCGCGCCAACAGGATGACGATCACGACGTTCGCGGCCATCAGGAGCAGGTTGATGATGACGCCGCCGACGTTCATCCCGCTCGTGACCTGCCCGGTCTCGAAGTCGAAACCGGTGGTCTGGTTGAACGAGGAGATCATCCCGAGGAGGAAGAGCAGGGCTCCGATGACGCCGAGCACCATGCCGAGGATGCGTCCGACGTTCTTCCGCTGCACCGTGAAGATGCCGGCGAGCAACTGCGCGAGGCCGTACAGGAGGATGATGATCACCATCCCCGCGGCGGCTCCGACGGCGAAGACCGCCCCTCCCGCGGCAACCATCCCGTACAGCGTGAACAGAGCGATCAAACCGCCGATCACGATCTGGAGGATCCCCGCGGTCATCACGGCGCCCGAAGGCTGTCCCGTAGACGTGCCTGCGGCGGGCTGCGGCGGCGGGGTTCCGGGTGCGGCGGGTGGTTCGGTCATGCTGTACCCCCTTCCTGGGCTGCGGTCGGCCTGACTCTACCAGGGGGTTCTCGACGGTCCAAGCACCTCACGGCGCCCGGAAAGCCGCGAGGTAGGCCGGGCTCCCGGTGAGCCGCCGGGCGACGATCTTCGGCGCGTGGGGGGCGTGGGACGACTCCAGGAGCTCGAACCCCTCCGACGCGAACAGGCGATCCACCTCCCTGGCCGACGGCCGGTAGATGTGCGTGGGGTCCTGCGCGTACGCCAACCGGTAGATCGCCCGGCTGAAGGGCCCGCTGACGGTGGGGAGATGGACGACGCAGAGCCCGCCCGGCAGGAGGATCTCTCGGATCGACGCAACGGCCGATGCGGGCTCTCGCAGGTGCTCGATCACGTTGACCGCGAGGACGACCTCGAAGGTCCGACGGAACGGCAGGCCCCCCTCGACATCGGCGCGCACCAGCCGCGCCCCCGCTGCGCCGGCCGCTCCCTCTCGGGCGGTGGACCCCGCGTGGTGCGACAGCTCGATCCCGACGAGGCGGTGCCGCCCCCGGAACCGCCCGAGCAGGAACCCGTAGCCGCAGCCGATGTCGAGGAGAGCGCCGCCCGGCCGTGCGTGGCGGTGGACGAGATGCACGATCCGGGCGTCCCGCGCGCGATCGAACGGCGTCTGCGCCGGGATCTCGCCGTAGAGCTGGCGGAAGTACGCCTCGTCGAAACGGTCGGCGGAGGGCTGCGGCACGGCCGCAACGATGGGGCGTGGGGTGACGGGGGTCAAGCCGGCCCCCCCACCGGCCGAAACCCCAGAGAGGCCCGCGGTCGGGAGGAGCCGGGTGAGCACGCACAGCACGCCGCATCGCGAGGATCTCGCGCGCCTCGAGGCGACCCTCGTGCGGATCCGCTGGTTCGCGACGGCCTTCGGGCTCTTCCAGGTCTGGCAGGGGGCGACCGTTCCGCCGCTTCCCCCGGCCGGGGTCATCTCGGTCGCGTACGCGCTCGTCGCCCTGCTCGGCCTCGGCAACGTCGCGATCTGGCTGGGGCTCCGGCGCGAACACTCGCTCGACGGTCTGCGAAGGATCGGGCTTGCGGCCTTCATCCTGGACATCGTCGTCGTCACCGGCACCTGCTGGGCGTACTCCTATGACCGCTACGGCGCGACCTGGGTGCTCGCGTACGTCCTGCCCCTCGAAGGAGCGATGCGCTACCAGCTCCGCGGCGCCCTCGCGGCGGTCGCCGTCGCCTTCGCCACAGAGCTGGCGCGCGAGGCGTACCGGACGCACCTGTTCCCCGATCTCGGCTTCCACCTCTCGTCGGTGACGTTCCGCGTCGGCGTGATGGCGCTCGTCGCACTGGTCGCCGGGATGATGGCCAGGTCACTCGCGGAGCAGGCGCGCGCAGCCGAGCGACGCGCCCGAGCCTTCGAGGACCTTGCGCGACGGGAAAGAGCCGCGCGGCGCGAGCTGTCGGCGTTCCACGACACGGTGCTCGCAGGGATCGGCGGCCAGACGCCACAGGAGGCGCTTCAATTGATGGCCGACTCGATCGGCTCGAACCTCGGATACGAGAGCCTCTGCATCCTCGCCTGGGACGACGACGACCTCCGGGAGGAAGCTTCGTTCGGCGACCGCCACCGTCACGACGACCCGGTGACGCAAGCGACACTCGTGGCCGCCGCCAGGACACAGCGGCCGCAGCTGACCGACGGCGGCCGGCAGATGGCCGTCGCGATGGCGATCGGCGGCAAGACGATCGGGGTGATCCACGTCCAGGCGGCCTTCGAGGGCGGGCTCGGCGACGGCGAGGTCGAGGCCCTCCGCCGGCTCGCCGACCAGGTCGCGCTCGTCGCCGAGGGCGCCCGGCTCCACGCCGAGCGCGCGCAGACCGTCGAGCGGCTCGAGGAGCTGGCCCGGCTCAAGTCCGACTTCGTGGCGATCACGAGCCACGAGCTCCGCACCCCGCTCACCGGGATCCGCGGGTTCGCGAGCATCCTGTTCAAGCAGCACGACACGCTCTCCCCCGAGGAACGGATCGAGTACCTCGGGATCGTCGACCAGCAGAGCGCGCGGCTCTCCCGCCTCGTCGAGGATCTGCTCGTCGTCACGAAGCTCGACGACGGGCGGCTGAAGCTCTCGATCCGCGAAGCCGAGGTCGAACCCTTCGTCCACGGCGTGGTCGCCTCGTTCGCCGGGGAGGCCGCCAGGATCCACGTCGTGTCGGAGGAGGCGCCTCGGTGGGCCCGCTTCGACCCCGATCGGGTCGAGCAGGTCCTGCGGAACCTCGTGCACAACGCGCTCAAGTTCTCCGCCGAGAGCGATCCCGTGGTCGTGCGGGTCGGTCTCGCCGACGAGGCTCTCCTGTTCGAGGTGGCCGACCGGGGCGTCGGGATGAGCACCGACCAGCGGGAAAGGATCTTCGACCGCTTCCACCAGGCCGGGAACGGCCATCGCCGCGAGAAGGAAGGGGTCGGGCTCGGTCTCTACATCGCGCGCCGCCTCGTCGACGAGATGGGCGGGGCGATCGGCGTCGAGTCGACGCCCGGAGCCGGCACGACGTTCCGCTTCACGCTCCCGCAGGCGGTCGCCGCGAAGACCGCCGAGCGCACCTAGCCGCGGACGAGCGCCTCCGCGAAGGAGGCCGGGTCGAACGCGCGGAGGTCGTCGATCCCCTCACCGGTCCCGACCAGCTTCACGGGGATCCCCAGCTCCTCTCGCACCGCGAGCACGACGCCACCGGCCGCGGTGCCGTCGAGCTTCGTGAGGGCCAGGCCGGTGACCGTCACCGCATCGACGAAGGCCCTCGCCTGAGCGATCCCGTTCTGTCCCGTCGTGGCGTCCAGCACGAGCAGGACCTCGTCGACGTCACCGGCGGCCTTCCCGAGCGCGCGCTTCACCTTCCCGAGCTCGTCCATCAGCGGCTGCTCGGAGTGGAGACGGCCGGCCGTATCGACGATCAGGACGTCGTGGCCCCGGGCGCGGGCGGCCTCGGCGGCGTCGAACGCCACCGCCGCCGGATCGGCGCCGCGGCCCTGCGCGACGAGATCGGCCCCGGCGCGCTCCGCCCACTCCGCGAGCTGCGGGATCGCGGCCGCACGGTAGGTGTCGCTCGCGGCGAGCGCGACGAGCCGTCCCTGCCCGACGAGCCGGTTCGCCAGCTTCCCGATCGTCGTCGTCTTGCCGGTCCCGTTCACCCCGACGACGACGATCACCGCCGGGCGTCCCTCGAGGGAGAGACCGGGGTCCCCCTCGAACATCCCGGCGATCTCTTCGATCACGAGGCGCTCCGGGTCCTCGCCGGGTTCGAAGCGCTCGCGGACACGGGTGACGATCTCCCGCGCGGCGCGGGGTCCGGCGTCGGCAGCGATCAGCGCCTCCTCGAGGGCGGTCCAGTCATCCTCGGTGGGCTTCCCCGATCCGAGCCAGCGCCGCACGCGGCTCCCGAGCCCATCGGTCTGCGGCGCCGAGGCGGCGTCGGCTCGGGGCGCCGGCGTCGGCTCGTGCGCGCGGAGGCGGCCGACGACCAACCCCACGAAGAGCAGGACGAGCAGTCCGGCGATGACCACGATCTCGAGCCCGACGCCCGACGGCATGGGGCGATTATCGCGCGGCGGGCTCGGGGACGGCTTCGGCGACCCGCTGCGTGATGACGGTGGTGGCGCCGGAGCGTCCCATCGACACGCCGTAGAGCACGTCGGCCGCCTCCATCGTGCGCTTCTGGTGGGTCACCACGAGGACCTGCGAGTCACGCGCGAAGTCTCGGATCAGCTGGATGAACCGGTGGAGGTTGACGTCGTCGAGCGCCGCCTCGACCTCGTCGAGGAGGTAGAACGGCGACGGCCGCGCCTTGAAGATCGCGAACAGGAAGGCGAGCGCCGTGAGAGCGCGCTCGCCGCCGGACAGCAGGGAGAGGCGCTTGACGCGCTTGCGACCCGGGCGCGCCTCGATCTCGATCCCGGTCGTCAGCAGGTCTTCGCCCTCCGTGAGGACGATCCGGCCTTCGCCCCCGGGGAAGACGGTCTGGAACATCCGCTCGAACTCGGTGGCGACGTCGTGGAAGGCGGCGTCGAAGATCTCGACGATGCGGCGGTCGACCTCGCGGACCACCTCCAAAAGGTCACGACGGGCCGCCTTCACGTCGTCGATCTCGCGCTGGAGGAAGTCGTGCCGCTCCTGCAGCGCCGTGTACTCCTCGTTCGCCACGAGGTTGACGCGGCCGAGGAGCGTCAGGCGGCGTGCGACGAGGTCCGCCCGCTTCTGGAGCGCCTCGACGGTGTCGTCCTCGTCCAGGGCCGCGACGGCCTCGGCGGGGTCCTTCCCGTGGCCGTCGCGCAGGAGACGCTCGGCCTCGCCGATCCGCCGCTCGAGGTCGCGGCGTGCCTGGTCCTCGTCCTCGTACTCGTCGCGGAGCCGCTGCAGGAGCGAGGCCGCCTCCCGCCACTCCTCGTTCGTCCCGACC
>DATLGG010000111.1:0-2332 GCA_035540615.1 Actinomycetota bacterium
CTCGAGATCCGCCGCAGCCTCGTCGGCGACCTTCGCTCCCTTCTCGCGCAGCTCCTTCGCGGCGGCCAGCCTCGACTCCTGCTCACCGACGTCGGGGAGGGAGTCGGACAGCCGCTCGGCGTCCTTCGTCCGGTCGCGGGCCTCCTTGCGCGCGTTCGCGATCGCGTCCTCCACCGGCTTGATCCCGAGGAGCCGCAGGACCATCGCCTTGCGTTCGCCCTTGCGGATCTCGCTGAAGGCGTCGAGCTGCTTCTGCTCGGCGAAGACGGATGCCCGGAACACCTGGTGGTCCATGTGCAGGAGCCGTCCGATCTCCGCCGTCACCTCCCGCACGCCGACGGCGAGCTGCAGGTCACCGGCGAGCAGCTCGGCCTCGGCGGTGTGGTTCTTGCCCTTGATCGCCCGGCGCACCTCGTACTGCTGGCCCCCGTGCTCGAAGACCAGGCGAACCTCGCAGTCGGTCAGCACGCCGTCGGTCCGGACCATGTCCTTCGAGGTGCGCGTCGTTCCGTAGAGACCGAACTGGATCGATTCGACGAGCGTGGACTTGCCGCCGCCGTTGGGGCCGAAGATCCCGATCACGCGCGCGGGCAGCTCGAGGTCGACCTCCTCGAAGACCCGGTAGTTGCGCAGCGAGAGCTCGCGGATCCTCACCCGCTCACACCGCCTGCGGCTCGACCTCGCTCGTGCACGCCGCACAGCGCGATGCCACCTTCGGGATGCTCGTCCGGCAGAACGGGCACTCGCGCATCGTGGGCTTCTCCCGCTCGGTGCCGCGGAGACGGTTCAGCGCCTTCACGACGAAGAAGAGGGCCAGCGCGACCAGGAAGAAGTTCACGAGCGCGGTGACGAAGGCGCCGTAGCGCACGACGCCGTCTCCCACGCCGAACACGAGGTCGGAGAAGTCGGGCTCCCCGAAGATGCCCGCGATCAGGTTCATCACCACGTCGTCGACGAAGGAGTTCACCACCGCACCGAACGCCGCGCCGATGACGATGCCGACGGCGAGGTCCACGACGTTCCCCCGGACCGCGAAGGCCTTGAATTCCTTCAGCACCCCGAGGCCCCCTCGCTCAGCGATCCTCGCCCTTCGCCTCGACCAGGAACCGCTCGCCCATGACGCGCACGCGGTCGCGGTCGAGGCCCGCGAGGTCCTGCGTCTCGACGAACCCGCTCCATTCCTGCTCGATCGTCCCGATCGTCGGAGCGCCCTGCACCGCGAGCGCCTGGGCGCCGAAGTCCGGCTCCACCTGCACGTACGCCGCCTGCGGCATCGCTGCGTGGAACTCGTCGATCGGGACCTGCCGGAAGGCGGCGGGATCCACCTCGTTGAGGTAGACGCGCACGATGGCTCGCCCCGGAAGCTCCGCGTTGTGCCGGCCGACCGCCTCGACGAGCTCCGCCGGGCCCATCCCGTCGGCGTCGATGCCGAAGGTGACGAGCGGGCGCTCCCCGGGGTTCGGAACGTGCTCGGCGGTGCCGGCGTCGGTGTCGATGACGAGGAGACCCTTCGCGCCGCAGCCCTTCGGCCGGTCCGCGAACGAGAACGAGTCGGTGGCGCCCGCGTACCACGTGTGCTTCGACGCCTTCTGGTGGACGTGGTAATGGCCGAGCACGACGAGGTCGAAGGTGGAACCGAGATCGGCCTCCGTGACCTCGAGCTCGTTGATGTCGGGGTAGGCGCGGGCGGGGAGCGAGGTGAGCGCGACGTGCGCGAGCAGGAGGTTCGTGTGGTCGCCGTCGAAGCTGGCGCTCGCCGCATCGAGCTGCTCCTTGAACGCCGGGACGTCGAGCGTCTGCGGGACGGCATGCACGCGGAGGCCATCGAGGTCGGCCGCCACCGTTTCCATCCGCCACGCGAACGTGAACCCCTCCACGAACTCCTCGAGCGCCGCGTAGGGGGAGCCGGTCCCACGCAGGCGGGGTGTGTCGTGGTTCCCGCTGATCGCCACGCCCCGGACGCCGGCATCCGAGAGACGCCGCAGGCCGACGGCGACCCGCGTGAACACCCGGTAGGAGGGGCGCGCATGGTCGAAGAGGTCCCCGAGCAGCAGCACCCCCTCGGGCTCCTGGCGCAGCGTCTCCTCGATCGCCCAGTCGAACGAGCGGAGGAAGTCCTCCTCCCGCAGGTTGCGCCCCTGATCGTCGCGCAGTGAGGCCAGATGCGTCCTGCCGAGGTGGGTGTCGCCGAACGCGACGAGACGAGCCATCAGCGGCTCCGGCGGGGCCGAACTACACGCATGTCATTCCGATGGTACCACTAGGAGCCGAGGGCGGCTCGCGTCCGCTCGCCGAGCGTCCGGAGGCGCTCGACCGGCTCGCGGCTGTAGAC
>DATLGG010000112.1:0-2893 GCA_035540615.1 Actinomycetota bacterium
GGGCCGAGCCGCTCACGGGCGTCGCCGGCGCGATCGCGAAGAACATGGTCGCCAGCCTCGAGGTCCCGACGGCCACCTCGGTCCGCTCGATGCCCGCCCGTCTGCTCGAGGAGAACCGCCGGATCATCAACCGCTGGCTCGGAGACCGCGGGAAGGTGAGCTTCACCCACCTGGTCGGTTGGGCCATCGTTGCCGCGGCGGAGCGGGTGCCCGCGATGAAGCGGACGTTCGTCGAGGCCGAGGGGCGGCCACACGTCGTCCGACACGAGGCGGTGAACCTCGGGCTCGCGGTCGACGTGGAGCGACCGGACGGCTCGCGGACGCTCCTCGTGCCGAACGTGAAGGGGGCGAACGAGATGGACTTCGCCGCTTTCTGGGGCGCGTACGAGGACGTGATCCGGCGGACGCGCGGCGGCAAGCTCACGCCGGACGACTTCGCCGGGACGACGATCACGCTCACGAACCCCGGCACGATCGGGACCGAGCTCTCCGTCCCCCGGCTGATGCAGGGACAGGCCGCGATCATCGGGGTTGGCCGCGTCGCGTATCCGACGGAGCTCCGAGGCGCGGACCCCGGGGTCCTCGCGAACCTCGGAGTCGGCAAGACGATCGGCATCACGAGCACCTACGACCACCGCGTGATCCAGGGCGCCGAGAGCGGCGAGTTCCTGGCGGTGATGGAGCGGCTGCTGCTCGGCGAGGACGGGTTCTACGAGGACGTCTTCGCGAGCCTCGCGATCCCCCACGAGCCGGCCCGCTGGACGGAAGACCGCGCGGCGCTCGAGCCCGACAGCGACGAGCGGACGCGGAAGCAGGCGGCGGTCCTGCGCCTCGTCAACATGCACCGGGTCCGCGGTCACCTGATCGCCGACCTCACGCCGCTCGGTCACGACGACGTGCTCGCCCATCCCGAGCTCGACCTCGGCTACCACGGGCTCTCGGTCTGGGACCTCGACCGGCCCTTCCTCATGGATCCCGAGGAGGAGCCGCGTGCCCTGCGCGAGATCCTCGACCGACTGCGCGACGCCTACTGCCGCACGGTCGGGATCGAGTACATGCACATCCAGGACCCGGAGGAGAAGCGCTGGCTCCGCGAGCGGATCGAGGGCGTCTCACGAGACCTCGACCACGACGACCAGGCGCACCTCCTGGAGCGCCTGAACGCCGCCGAGGCCTTCGAGCAGTTCCTCCACACGCGCTACGTCGGCCACCGCCGGTACGGGCTCGAGGGCGCGGAGAGCCTGATCCCCATGCTCGACTTCCTGCTCGAAGAGGCGATCGACTCCGGCGTCGAGCGGGTCGTCATGGGGATGGCCCACCGCGGGCGGCTGAACGTCCTCGCGAACATCGTGGGGAAGAGCTACCAGCGGATCTTCCGCGAGTTCGAGGGAGACGTCGACCCCGAGTCGATCCACGGGTCCGGCGACGTGCAGTACCACGTCGGGATCGCCGGGAAGTACCAGGGGCGTTCGGGCGCGACGGTCGCCGTGGAGGTCGTGTCGAACCCGAGCCACCTCGAGGCGGTGAACCCGGTCGTGCAGGGGATCGTCCGCGCCGCGCAGTACGAGCTCGGCGACCGCGACCGGCGTCGTGTCCTCCCGGTCACGATGCACGGCGACGCGGCCTTCGCGGGAGAGGGCGTCGTCGCCGAGACGCTCGGGATGAGCCAGCTTCCCGGGTTCACGACCGGGGGCACCGTCCACGTCGTGATCAACAACCAGCTCGGCTTCACGACGCCGCCGTCGGCGGGGCGCTCGAGCACGTACGCGACCGACGTCGCGAAGATGGTGCAGGCGCCGATCCTCCACGTGAACGGCGACGACCCGGAGGCCTGCGTCTGGGCCATGCGCCTCGCGCTCGCGTACCGCCAAGCCTTCCGCAAGGACGTCGTCGTCGACCTCCTCTGCTACCGCCGCTACGGCCACAACGAGTCCGACGACCCGAGCTACACGCAGCCGCTGATGTACCGGAAGATCGAGGAGAAGCGCTCGGTCCGGAAGCTCTACATGGAGCGGCTGATCGACCGCGGCGACATCTCGATCGAAGAGGCCGAGCAGGCCCTCCGCGATTACCGCCAGCGCCTCGAGACCGCCTTCGACGAGGTGCAGGAGAGCCACCCGCCGGAGCGCGGCGACCTCCCGAGCACCCGATCGACCGGCGTGCTGCCCCCGGTGGAGACCGGCGTCCAGCGCTCGACCCTCGACCGCGTGCTCGAGGCGGTGACGTCGTGGCCCGACGGGTTCACGGCGCACCCGAAGCTCGCGCGCCAGCTCGAGAAGCGTCGCTCGATGCTGGCGGAGGACGCCGTCGACTGGTCGATGGCCGAGGCCCTCGCCTTCGGGTCGCTGGTCCTCGATGGGACGCGCGTACGGCTGTCCGGACAGGACTCGCGGCGCGGAACCTTCAGCCAGCGGCATGCGGTACTCGTCGACCACGAGACCGGGCAGGAGCACTACCCGCTCGCGACGCTCGCCGAGGGCAAGGGCGCGTTCGCGATCTTCGACTCGCCGCTGAACGAATTCGCCACGCTGGGCTTCGAGTACGGCTACTCGGTGGAGTCCAAGAGCGCGCTCGTGCTGTGGGAGGCGCAGTTCGGGGACTTCTTCAACGAGGCGCAGGTGATCGTCGACCAGTTCATCGTCGCCGGCGAGGACAAGTGGGGGCAGTCGAGCGGCCTCGTGATGCTGCTCCCCCACGGGTTCGAGGGGCAGGGCCCTGAGCACTCCAGCGGGCGGATCGAGCGGTTCCTGACCCTAGCCGCCGAGGACAACATCCAGGTCGCGGTTCCCACGACGCCCGCGCAGTACTTCCACCTGCTCCGCCGCCAGGCGACCCGCCAGGTGCGCAAGCCGCTGATCGTCTTCACACCGAAGTCGTTCCTCCGGCTGCCGGC
>DATLGG010000113.1:0-2520 GCA_035540615.1 Actinomycetota bacterium
TGGTCTCCGACGCGACGCGCGATCGCTGCGGCGACGCCTTCGGCTGGCAGGAGGCCGGCACTGTCACCATCCGCGGGAAGACGGGCGCGGTGACGACCTGGGTGCCGACGCTCCGCCGCGCCGCCTGAGTTGTGGCCACGAAATTGTGGGGACCCACAATTTCGTGGTCACAACTTACTTCTTCGCGTCGCGCGAGTGCTGCAGGGGCGCGCTGGGGTCCTTCACGACGTTCTCGACCGTCTCCTCGCCGAAGAACTCGAGGATCCTCTGGATGCGGAGCCCCTCGGCGCGGGCGGCGGACTCCAGCGCGCGCTGCTCGGACTTCGCCGCCTCGACGACCTTGCGCACCTCGAGGATCTCCTCCTCCAGCTTGCGGATGCGCGCCTCGGACTCGGAGAGGAGCGCCGCGGTCCCCTTCGCGCCGGTGTCGATGCAGCCGTGCAACGCCTGGATCTCGGCAACCGCCGTCTCGATGATCTCCTCGATCGGGATGTTGAACGCCTTCAGCGAGGTCTCGACGATCTGCTTCTTCGTCGCGTGCGGCGTCTCGGCCGGCAGCTGCGTGAGGAGGGCGAGCGCCTTCTCGACGCGGTCCATGTCGTCGGCGGGGATTCCGGCCTTGCGGAAGACCTCGGGGAAGTCGACCTTCCCTTCCTTCAACGGGATCGCGACTCCGAAGTCCGGCGGCGGCTCCCCCGACGGGCTGCGGGGCGGCGAGACGTCCGGCGCCGGCGTCGACACCGCCGGGGCTCGCTCCCCGCTCGCCGCGCCTCCGCCACCGGCGTAGCGGCGGATGATGTCGTCGGTCGCGGCGTCCACGGTCGAGGAGGCCTTGGGACGCGCCGGAGGCGCCTTCGGCGTCGCGCGCCCGGCCTCCCTCGCCGCTTCCTTCTCCTCGTTGACGAAGAACAGGTCCTTGAGCCAGCCCATCGGCCGGGATGCTACTACTCGACCCAATCGGCGACGAACACGTTCGTCTCGCCCGGCTCGGTGCCGTTGCGGTTCGAGGAGAACGCGAGGCGCTTCCCGTCGGGCGAGATGAGCGGGAACCCGTCGAAGCCTTCGTAGGTGGTGATCCGCTCGAGCCCCGTGCCGTCGACCCCGATGAGGAAGATGTCGAAGTTCCTCCCCTTCGGATCGAGGTGGTTCGACGAGAAGAGGATCCGCCCGGAGTCGAGGAACGACGGAGCGAACGCCGCCGCTCCGAGCGACGTCACCTGGCGCTTGCCGGATCCGTCGGCGTTCATGACGAAGATCTCGAGCTTCGACGGCCGCACGAGCCCCTCGGAGAGCAGCTTGCGGTAGTCCTGCAGCGCCGCGCCTTGCGGCCGGCTCGCGCGCCACACGATCTTCGAGCAGTCGGCGTTGAAGAACGCGCCGCCGTCGTAGCCGTCCTCCGTCGTGAGGCGCTTCACGTTCTTTCCGTCCGCGTCCGCCACGTAGAGGTCGAGGTCGCCGTCGCGCGTCGAGGTGAAGACGATCCGGCCGTCGACGGGGCAGACCGTCGCCTCGGCGTCGTACCCCTTCCCGGCGATCAGCGGCGTGCCGTCCTCCAGGTAGACGTCGTAGGAGTCGTAGACCGGCCAGACGTAGCCACGCGAGCGGTCCGGAACCGGCGGGCACTCCTCCGACGCCTCGTGCGTGGACGAGTAGAGGATGCGCCCGTCATTCCGGAAGTAGGCGCAGGTCGTCCGCCCCTTGCCGCTCGAGACCTGCGTGAGCTTCGGGAGGGAGAGGACGTCGTCGATGCGCCAGATCCGGTCGCACTTCGCGCCGGCGCGCGTGGACTGCATCGAGAGCGATCGGCCGTCGAAGGACCAGTAGGCCTCGGCGTTCTCGCCGCCGCGCGTGAGCTGCCGGAGGTTCCGGAGATGGCCCTCCCCCTCCATCGCGGGCAGCACGGTGGGGGTCGGCTGCGGCGGCGCCGCCGCCGTGTCGGTCTTCGGCGCGCAGCCGACGAGGGAAGGGAGCAGGATCAGGAGGGAGGCGGCGAGGAGCGGAGCGAGTCGGGTCATCTCGGGAGGTCGGTGCGCTTCGGCAGGTTCAGGAGGGCGGCGAGGATGAGCGCCTGGTAGCGGGCGTCGTAGACGGCGTTGTGCACCTTCGAGTCGTCCTGCGGCGGCAGGTTCAGCTTCCCCTGCAGGTTCTCCTTCGACGTCTCGAGCCACCCGAGGTCGAGCTTGCCCATCGCGAGCGCCTTGGTGTCGAGGGCGTTGTAGCCGAAGGGGTTCTCCATCCCGACGTAGGCGAAGTAGTAGGCGACGAAGCTCCAGTCGAACGGCGCGTTGTGGCCGACGAAGACGCACCGCGTCTTCTTGGAGTTCCCCTTCGCCCAATCGCGGAGAGCGACCATCGACTCCTTGATGTCCAGGCCCACCTCCTCGAGGTGCGCGCGCGGGATGCCGTGGATCTTCTCCGCGCCTTCGTCCCAGCCGGGGAAGACCGGCTTGTACTCCTGGTAGAGCTCGATCTCGTCGACGAACCACTTGCCGTCGGTGCCGAGCCGGACCGGGACGATGC
>DATLGG010000114.1:0-10615 GCA_035540615.1 Actinomycetota bacterium
GGGAGCGTCACGGTGGACGCGGGACGCAGCCGGGTCGTCGAGCTGACGCCGGAGGAGGGCGGGGAGCCCGTCGCCGTGCTCGTCGAGGGACCCGACGCGAGCCTCGTCGTGGCCGGTGCCGGGGTGACCGAGGCGGGCTACTCCCTCGCCCTCGGGGTCCGCCTCGACCCGCTTCGGGTGCCTTGACGGGGTATCATCAGGGGTCATGGCACGGGGTCGACACACACGCCGCCGGCGCGGCCGGATCCTCCTGTCGCTGACCGTCGCGCTCTCGCTGCTCGGCGGGGGAGCGGCCGTCGCGGCGTACCGCTACGACCAGGCGACGGTCGGACGCGTGATGCCGGGCGTCTCGGTCGAGGGGGTCGACCTCAGCGAGATGACCCGTCCGCAAGCGCTGAGCGCCCTCAGCGAGGTGGCGGATCGCGAGCTGGATCGCGTCATCGAGGTCCAGGCCGCCGGCAAGACGTGGGAGGTGACGCCCGCCGAGCTTGGCGGAACCGCCGACGTCGAGGCGAAGGTGGACGCGGCGCTCGCGCTCTCGGATGGGTTCAGCTGGCCCTCCCGCGTGTTCCGGCGCATGCTCGACCGGCCGCTCGAGCGTGAGGCGGACCTGAGCTACTCCTTCGATCAGGCGCAGGTCGAGCGGTTCGTAGACGTGATCGCGAAGCAGGTCAAGGTCTCCCCACGCGATCCCGAGATCGCGATCGGCGAGGACGGCGATCTGGTGCTGGCGAAGGCGAAGCGCGGTCGCCGCCTCCAGGTGAAGGCCGCTCGCGAGGCCATCGCGTCCGCCCTCGAGGACGGGACCTCCTCGGTCGAGCTGCCGATGCGCAAGGTCGCCCCGAAGGAGAAGGAGCTCGGCCAGACGATCGTCGTTCGCATCTCCGAGAACAAGCTGTACCTGTACCGCGGCCTCGAGCTCCGCAAGACCTACCGCGTCGCGACCGGGGCCCCCGGCTACCCGACGCCGAAGGGGACGTGGACGATCTGGCACAAGGCCAAGAACCCGACGTGGACCAACCCGGCCCCCGACGGGTGGGGCGCCAACATGCCGAAGACGATCCCCGGCGGCCCGAACAACCCCCTCGGGACCCGGGCGCTGTACCTCGACGCCCCGGGCATCCGGATCCACGGCACCTCGAACGTCGGCTCGATCGGCACCTACGCCTCGCACGGCTGCATCCGGATGACGATGCCCGAGGTCGAGGAGCTCTACGAGATGATCGAGATCGGGACGAAGGTCCTGATCATCGACTGACGTTCTCGCCCGAACCCTTCCTCGCCCGAACCCTTGCGGATCACATCGATGTGATTTACGCTGGCTCTCGTGCGACCGTGCGCGAAGCAGGGATGCGGGGAGCGGGCGGAGGCGAGCGTCGGGGTCCGCTACGCCGACCGGATGGTCGTGATCGGAGCGTTGCCTCCGGAGCCCGACCCGAACCTCATCGAGCTCTGCGCCCGCCACACGGACAGCCTGACGCCCCCCTACGGGTGGAATCGCCTCGACCAGCGTCCGGCCTCGGCGACGCCGCGGGTCGAGCTGCCGGCCGAGCTGACCGCCTGAGCTCCGCTGGAGCCGGCCGGTCGCGTGCTCGCGCATGGCCCGAGATGACTACCTCGGCGTGGCCCGTCGCGTCGCGGCGAAATGCTCCCGTCGGGCTATGGCCGATCCGCGCCTGGAGCGCGAACATCGTCCCATGTCGGATATCAAGAAGGTCACCCGCTGCCCCGCCTGCACCTCCGATGACATCGTCTCGATCGAGATGGACATGGAGGGCGTCGGCGTCCACTTCCAGGCGTGCCACAAGTGCGAGAACCGCTGGTGGGAGCGCGACGGCGAGCGGATCCCGCTCGAGTCGATCCTCTCGCTCGTTCCGCGACGCTGAGCGAAGGCTCCACCGGACGCTGGGATAGAATCCCGCCTCGGTGGCCCTGGAACGCATCTTCAAGGCGTACGACGTTCGTGGCGTCGTCCCCGATGAGCTGAACGAGGAGGTCGCGCGCCGCATCGGCGCGGCGTTCGCGGACTTCGTCGCGGCGCCCTCCGTCGTCGTCGGCCGCGACTGCCGCCCGTCGTCCCCCTCGCTCGTCGAGGCCTTCGTCGACGGCGTGACCGGTCGCGGGACCGACGTCGTGGACATCGGCCTCGCCACGACCGACATGCTTTACCTCGCGTCCGGGCGGCTCGACGTGCCGGGAGCGATGTTCACCGCGAGCCACAACCCGCCTCGATACAACGGTTTGAAGCTGTGCCGCGCGGGCGCGGCGCCGATCGGGCAGGACTCGGGTTTGCTCGAGCTCCGCGACGCCGCCGCCGCCGACCCCGCACCGGCGGCGGCACGAGGCACCGTCAGCCGGCGCGACATGCTCGAGGAGTACGTCGACCACGTCGTCTCCTTCATCGACCCCAACGCGATGGCTCCGCTCGTGGTGGTCGCCGACGCGGCGAACGGGATGGCCGGGCTCGTGCTGCCCCCGATCTTCGAACGGCTCCCGGCGAAGCTCGTGGGGCTCTACCTGGACCTCGACGGGTCCTTCCCGAACCACCCGGCCGATCCGATCCAGCCCGAGAACCAGGCGGATCTTCGCCGCGCCGTGCGGGAGAACGGCGCCGACATCGGCCTGGCGTTCGACGGCGACGCGGACCGCGTCTTCCTCGTCGATGAGCGGGCCGAAGGGGTCTCGGGCTCGCTCGTCACGGCGCTCGTCGCGGAAGCGATGCTCGAGCGCGAGCCGGGCGCGAAGGTGATCCACAACCTGATCTGCTCGTGGGTCGTGCCGGAGGTCGTGCGGGAGCGCGGCGGCGAGCCGATCCGAACCCGCGTCGGGCACTCGTTCATCAAGAAGGTGATGGCGGAGACCGGGGCGATCTTCGGCGGCGAGCACTCCCGGCCACTACTACTTCCGCGACCACTACCGTGCCGACAGCGGGCTCATCGCGGCGCTCGTCGTCCTCGACCGGCTCTCGCGCGCGGGGGTGCCGCTGTCGGAGCTGCTGGCGCCGTACCAGCGCTACCACGCGTCGGGGGAGATCAACACCGAGGTCGCCGATCAGCAGGCGGCGGTCGAGCGCGTCACGGCGAGCTTCGCCGATGGACGGGTGGACCGCGTCGACGGGCTGACGGTGGAGTACGACGACTGGTGGTTCAACGTTCGCCCGTCGAACACCGAGCCGCTGCTCCGTCTCAACGTGGAGGCGAAGACGGCCGAGCTGCTCGCGGAGAAGACCGAAGCCGTGCTGGACGTGATCCGGAGGGAGCCGTGACGATCGACAAGGAACTGCTCGAGATCCTGATCTGCCCCAACTGCCGGGGCGAGATCGAGTACCGTCCCGACGACGAGCTCATCGTGTGCGTCGGGCGGTGCCGGTACCGCTACCCCGTGCGCGACGGGATCCCGGTGATGCTCGTCGAGGAAGCGATCAAGCCCGCTTGATCCCGCTCGACGACGAGGCCGCGCTGCGCGCCGGCGACCCGTCGGGGCTCCTCGACGCCTTCGCGACGCTCCCGCGGCAGCTGCGGGAGGGGTACGCGGTCGGCCTCGAAGCGGCCGTCCCTTCCCCTGCCGATCCGCGTGCGGTCGTCCTCTGCGGCGTCGGCGGATCCGCCGCGGCCGCCGACGTGGTCGAAGCGGCCCTGGCGGAGCGCGCCGACCGGCCGGTCGTCGTGCTCCGCGACGACCGCGTCCCCACCTGGGTCGACGACCGCACGCTCGTCGTCTGCCTGTCGTACAGCGGGACGACGGCGGAGACGATCGCCGCTGCGGAGGACGCCTCGCGCCGCCGGGCGACCCCGATCGTGGTCGCCTCCGGTGGTCCGCTCGCCCGCGAGGCGGGGGAACGCGCCGTGCTCGTTCCGCCCTCGGCGCCCGCTCCGCGTGCGGCGCTCGGGTGGCTGACGGGCGCCCTGCTCGGCGTCCTCGAGGCGGCCGGGATCGGCGGTCCCGACGGGCGCGCCGCGGTCGCATCCGAAGAGCTGGAGCGGACCGTCTCGGCCCTGACGCCGGGCGTGCCGATGGCCGAGAACGCGGCGAAGCGCGTCGCCGACCGCCTCGGCGACCGCGTCCCGGTGGTCTGGGCGCCCGTTCCGAACCTCCTGCCGGCGGCGCTCCGGTGGAAGGCAGCCTTCAACGAGAACGCCGAGATCCCCGCCTTCGCCTCGTTCCTGCCGGAGCTGGCCCACCACGAGGTCGTCGGGTGGACGAAGCAGTGGTCCGACCGCTTCGCGGTGGTCGGCCTGCGCGCGCCGGACGAGGAGGGTCCCGCCGGCGACCGGACGCGGGCCGCGCTCGACCTCATCGCCGAGGCCGGCATCGAGCACGAGGAGATCCACGTCGGAGGCCGGGACCTCGCCGCGCTGCTCGGGCTGATCGCGGTCGGCGACTTCGCGAGCACCTACCACGCGCTGATGCGCGGGATCGACCCGGCGCCGATCGAGGCGATCCGGCGGCTGAAGGACCGGCTCCGCTGATGGGCCCCGGCGACGACCTCGCCGATCGGGGCGCCGCCGTCGTCCGCGGGCTCGTCGACGTCCAGCCGCGGCTCGCGGTCATCCTCGGGTCCGGGCTGGGCCCCGCTGCCGTGGCCCTCGAGCCCGAGCTGGAGATCGCCTACCCCGACCTGCCGGGTTTCCCCGAGCCGACCGTGCCGGGCCACGCCGGGCGCCTGCGGGTCGGGACGCTGTCGGGGGTGCCGGCGATCGCGTTCCTGGGGCGGATCCACGCCTACGAGGGACACCCGATGCCGCTCGTCACCCTGCCCGTCCGGCTCGCGGCCGCGCTCGGCGTCCGGACGCTGGTCGTCACCGCCGCGGCGGGCGGTCTCGACCCCGCGCTGCGGCCAGGCTCCCTCGTGATCGGCGAGGACCACCTCAACTTCCTCGGCGAGAGCCCGCTCCGCGGATGGCGGGGAGCCGACGGGACCCCGGCGTTCGTGGACCTGAGCGAGGCGTACCCGCGCGACCTGAGCGAGATGGCGCACCGGGCCGCGGAGGCCGAGGGGATGACGCCCGTCGGGGGCGTGTACGCTTCGATGCCGGGCCCCGCGTACGAGACGCCGGCGGAGATCGAGTTCCTGCGCCGGAGCGGGGCGACGGTCGTGGGCATGTCGGTGGTCCCGGAGGTGACCGCAGCGGTCGCGCTGGGGATCCGCTGCCTGGGGCTCTACTGCGTGACGAACACGGTGGGTGCGGGCGTCAGCCACACCGAGGTGCAGGAGGTCGCGACGGCCTTCTCGTCCGACCTCGGACGGCTCCTCGCGCGCCTCGCGCCCACGCTCGAGCGGAAGGAGCAGGGATGAGCGATGTGAGGGATGCCGGTCTCGCCGATCGCGGGCGTGAGCGGATCGAGTGGGCGGCACGGGAGATGAAGGTCCTCGAGCTGATCCGGGAGCGGTTCGAGAAGGAGCGGCCGCTCGACGGATTGCGGCTGGCGGCCTGCCTCCACGTGACGACGGAGACCGCGAACCTCGTGCGGACGCTGGCAGCGGGTGGGGCGGAGGTCGCGCTCTGCGCGTCGAACCCGCTCTCGACCCAGGACGACGTCGCGGCCGCGCTCGCGGACGAGGTCCACACGTTCGCGATCCGGGGGATCGACGACGAGGGCTACTACCGCCACATCAACGCGGCGCTCGACCTCCGGCCCTCCATCACGATGGACGACGGCGCCGACCTCGTGAACACCCTTCACCAGAAGCGGACGGATCAGCTCCCCGAGGTGGTCGGCGGCACCGAGGAGACGACGACCGGCGTGATCCGGCTCCGGGCGATGGCCGAGGACGGCGTCCTCGCCTACCCCGTCATCTCGGTGAACGACGCGAAGACGAAGCACCTGTTCGACAACCGCTTCGGGACCGGCCAATCGACGATCGACGCGATCATGCGGGCGACGAACCTCCTGCTCGCCGGGCGCATCGTCGTCGTCATGGGCTACGGGATGTGCGGCCGAGGGGTCGCCTCCCGCGCGCGCGGCTTCGGCGCGCAGGTCGTCATCACCGAGGTCGACCCGGTCTCGGCGCTCGAGGCCGCGATGGAGGGCTACCGGGTGCTGCCGGGGCGCGAGGCCGCCCGCATCGGTGACATCTTCGTCACGGTGACCGGCGACACCGGCGTGATCCGTCGCGAGCACATCGATCTCATGAAGGATGGGGCGGTTCTCGCGAACTCCGGGCACTTCGATGTGGAGATCGACAAGTCGGCGCTCCGCGAGGCCGCGGGCGAGCCCCGCAGGCTCCGCGAGCACGTCGACGAGTACCGCATGCCGGACGGGCGGAGGATCCACCTTCTCGGCGAGGGACGCCTCGTGAACCTCGCGGCCGCCGAGGGGCATCCGGCCGCCGTGATGGACATGTCGTTCGCCAACCAGGCGCTGTCGGTGGAATGGGTCGCGCGCAACGCCGACTCGCTCGAGCGACGCGTCTACCCGGTGCCCGAGGAGATCGACGCGGAGGTGGCGCGCCTGAAGCTGCATTCGATGGGCATCGAGATCGACGAGCTGACGCCCGAGCAGGAGTCGTACCTGCGGTCGTGGGAGCACGGGACCTGAGCGGACCTCATCCCGTCGACGTCGGGGTGGTCTTCGACCGCTTCCCGGCGTCGATCCGTGGCGCCGTGCTCGTTCGGGGCGCCGATCCGGACCCGCATCAGATCACGGTGCGTGCCGCGTACCTCGTCGAGGCGGCCGAGCCCGGTCGCGCGGCCGCACCGGTCGAGGTCGACCAGACGACGGTCGAGCTCGCGCCGAGGGCGGAGGTCTTCTTCCCCTTCGACGTGCCCGTCACGGGGCTCGAGGCGGGCTGGTACGGGGTCGTCGCCGAAGTGGTCGTCGACGGCGGGATCGAGCGCCGGAGCGAGGAGCCAGGGAAGCTCTTCCCCGTCGCCTGGCCCGGGGGCACCGTCCGGCGGGGGAGCGTCGCGGTCGGCCGCTCCATCCCGGTTCCCACCCACGGGGACGTCGTCGTCGAGCGCCTCGAGATGAAGGGCGATCGCGCGATCGTGCAGTGGAGGCTCCCGCCGGGCACCGGCGAGGAGGACGTGAGCGTGCTGGCCGACGGCCGCCCCCTCCCACTCCTCGACCGGTCCGAGCGACACGGGGTGCGCAGCGCCACGGTCTACCCCGTCCTGCGCGCGCACCGGACGCTGGCGGTGCGGTTCGAGCGGATCCGCGGCGCCGATGGCTCCTGGATCCGCGGTCCCTGGGACCTGGAGATCCCCCTGCCGTAGGTGTCGGTGCCCGGCGGTAGGCTCGCCGGATGCTCGACCTGCTGTTCCCGCCCCGCTGCGCGTCCTGCGGGGCCGCGGGACGTTCCGTCTGCCCCGTCTGCGCGCGGCGCGTCCCGGTCGTGACGCCGCCGCTCTGCGCTCGGTGCGGGCGGCCCTCCGAGGACCCGCTGTCGGCCTGCGCCGAGTGTCCGCCCCCGGTGATCTCCGTCGTCCGGACGCCGTTCCTGTACGACGGCCCGGTCGCCGACCTCGTCCGGGCGCTGAAGTTCCGCGGATGGGCCTGGGCGGCACGCGCCCTCGGCGGGGCGATGGCGGCCGTGTGGGAGGAGCGGGTCGATGTCGTGACGTGGGTCCCGTTGTCGAGGGCGCGTCGGCGCGAGCGCGGGTTCGACCAGGCGGAGCGCCTGGCGCGGGTCGTCGCGCGGCGCCTCGACCGGCCGCTCGAGCCGCTGCTCCGTCGCGTCGCCGATACCCCGGCGCAGGCGCGACTGAGCGGCCCCGACCGACGCCGGGCCCTGCGCGACGCCTTCGTCGCCAGACGCCGCTCCGCCCGGTCGGTGCTCCTCGTGGACGACGTGCTGACGACGGGGGCGACGGCGGCGGCGTGCGCGCGGGCGCTGCGCGAGGCGGGAGCCGCCGAGGTCGCCGTCCTCGCCGCGGCCCGCTCCCTCGGCCGGGGGGTCCCCCCCCGGTGCCTCACGGTAGAATCGGATGGGCTCTCGCCTGGGTCTGTGGTTGCCCGGGAGGCGTTCTCCCGGTAGTCGATGCCAGCCGTAGGCGAAACGACCCACGTAAGGCGACCGTTGGTCGCCGAGCATGGTGCGGCTTAGATGTAAGTCCTGCCCCGGTGCTCCGGGAGAAGGTGCTAAGCCGTCCGCGAGGACGGTGACCCCCTCGGCAGGCGGGTGTGGGGGCAAAGACCAGGTCAGCCGGGCGAGGGTCCCACCGGCCGGGCCGGTCCCGAGCCGGAGCGTGGGCGGGCGACAGGAAGGAGCCGGCATGGACCTCGTCGTGAAGGCCCGTGGGGGGAAGGTCACTCAGCACGCCCGGGAGCGCATCGAGCACAAGCTCCGGAAGCTCTCCCGCCTCGACTCGAAGATCCAGCGTCTCGAGATCGAGGTGATCCAGGAGTCCACGCCGCGGGTCGACGGGGGGCACCGCGTCGAGGCCGCGGCGGTGACGGCTCGCCGGACGTTCCGAGCCACCGCGACCGCTCACGATGTCGAAGCGGCCGTCGAGCGCGCCGCCGACCGCCTCCAGCGCCAGGTCTCCGAGGAGCACGGACGGCGCCGGGCTCGGCTGATCGGCGGAGCCCATCGGGTAAAATCAGCCGACCGTGCCAAGGGCGGGGCGACCGAGCCCGAAACGCCCGAGGCCTGAGGAGCGCCATTGGCTAAGAAGCAGACGCCCGCGAAGCCGAGCCGGGAGCCCCTGCGCGTCCTGATCGTCGACGACCACGGGCTCTTCCGGAAGGGCCTGCAGATGGTCCTCGAGCAGGAGGAGGACCTGACGGTCGTCGGCGAGGCGGCCGACGGGCACGAGGCGGTCGAGAAGTCCCAGGAGCTGATGCCCGACGTCGTCCTGATGGACGTGCGGATGCCGAAGCGGACCGGGATCGAGGCGACGAAGCAGATCAAGGACGCGCTCCCGCACGCGAAGATCCTCATGCTCACGATCAGCGACGACGAGGCGGACCTCTACGACGCGATCAAGGCGGGCGCGAGCGGCTATCTGCTCAAGGAGATCAACACCGAGGAGGTCGCCGAGGCGATCCGCAGCGTCTGGCAGGGGCAGTCGCGGATCTCACCGTCGATGGCCGCGAAGCTCCTGAACGAGTTCCAGGCGATGAGCAAGCGGGCCGAGGAGCGGGCCCAGGTTCCGAGCCCGAAGCTCACCGAGCGCGAGATGGAGGTCCTCCGCCTCGTCGCGCGCGGCCTCAACAACCGCGACATCGCCAAGGAGCTCTACATCTCGGAGAACACCGTCAAGAACCACATCCGCAACATCCTCGAGAAGCTCCAGCTCCACTCGCGGATGGAGGCCGTCGTCCACGCGGTCCGGGAGGGCCTGCTGGAGATCAAGTAGCGGGACCCTCCTGGTACCATCGGTCGGAGCCATCCCGAGGAGCGAAGCGTGTTCCAGAAGCTCAGCCAGTACGGCGAGACCCGCAAGGTCAAGCGCCTCCAGGACCACGTCGAGGCGGTCAACGCGTTCGAGCCGGAGATCGAGCAGCTCACGGATGCCGAGCTGCGCGAGCGGACCGAGCGCTTCCGGGAGCGGATCGCCGACACGCGCGAGGGGCTCGACGAGGAGGAGGCGAAGCGGGCCACCGCCGAGATCCTCGACGAGATCCTCCCCGAGGCCTTCGCCTGCGTCCGCGAGGCGGCGAAGCGGACGATCGGCCAGCGCCACTACGACGTGCAGCTCATGGGCGGGGTCGTCCTGCACCACGGCGACATCGCCGAGATGAAGACCGGTGAGGGCAAGACCCTCGTTTCGACGCTGCCCACCTACCTGAACTCGCTCGCGGGCGGGGGCGTGCACGTCGTCACCGTCAACGACTACCTCGCGAAGCGCGACTCCGAGTGGATGTCCCCGATCTACCGGCTCCTCGGCGTCTCCGTCGGTCTCATCCAGGGTCAGATGGCCCCCGAGCAGCGGCGGCCGGCGTACGGCTCGGACATCACCTACGGCACGAACAACGAGTTCGGCTTCGACTACCTCCGCGACAACATGGCGATGTCGAAGGAGGAGATGGTCCAACGCGGCCACTACTTCGCGATCGTCGACGAGGTCGACTCGATCCTGATCGACGAGGCGAGGACGCCGCTCATCATCAGCGGCCCGGCCTCGGATTCCACGAAGCAGTACTCGACCTTCGCGCGGCTCGCCCCGCGCCTCAAGAAGGACATCGACTACGAGGTCGATGAGGCGAAGCGGACCGTGGCGGTCACGGAGGCGGGAGTCTCGCGCGTCGAGGAGTACCTCGGCGTCGACAACCTCTACGAGCACGTGCACTCCGGCCTCGTTCATCACCTCCAGAACGCGCTCCGAGCGAAGGAGCTGTACCGGAAGGACGTCGACTACATCGTCGACGGGGGCGAGGTGAAGATCGTCGACGAGTTCACCGGCCGCGTGCTCGAGGGCCGTCGCTACTCCGAGGGCCTGCACCAGGCGATCGAGGCGAAGGAGGGGGTGCGCGTCCAGCAGGAGAACCAGACGCTCGCCACGATCACGATCCAGAACTACTTCCGGATGTACGACAAGCTCGGCGGCATGACCGGGACCGCGAAGACGCAGGCGCGCGAGTTCGAGGAGGTCTACAAGCTCGGCGTCGTGACGATCCCGACCAACCGACCGATGGTCCGTCGCGACGAGCAAGACCTCATCTACAAGAC
>DATLGG010000115.1:0-2488 GCA_035540615.1 Actinomycetota bacterium
CCGCGACACGAAGCGTGGGCTCGTCCGCGACGAGCTGCTGCCGCTGCTCGAGCGGCTCGACCCGCGTGCCCGCGCGTCGCTCCTCTCTCTCGCCGACGAGCGTCCCCGGCTGCCGCGGACCCTCGAGCGGACGCTCGTGGAGCTGCTGTCGTCCCGTGCCGGCACGAAGGCGGCCGACCTCGGCGGCGGCGTCCGCGCGGTGCGGGAGTACGGCACGCTGCGGCTCGAGGGCGCCGTCGAGTGGGGGCCGTGGCGGCTCGAGAGCGAGGCGCCGGGGCTCGAGGTGCGCGCACGCCGCGCCGGCGACCGGCTCGCGGGACGGCGCAAGAAGGTGCAGGATCTGCTCGTGGACGCGAAGGTGCCTCGGGCGGAGCGGGACGGGTGGCCGCTCGTCGTGCACGGCGACGAGGTCGTCGCGGTGCCGGGTGTCGCCGAGGCCCCCGGGTGGGAAGGAGTCGTGCGTGCCCGGAGGCAGTGACGTGGAGGCCGTGTCGGTGGAGGAGGGGGTCGGTGAGATCCTGATCGAGGCCGAGCGCCTGCAGGCGCGCATCCGGGAGCTCGGCGAGGAGATCTCGAACGACTACGCCGGCGGCGACCTGCTCCTGATCGGCGTGCTGAAGGGGGCCGTCTTCTTCATGGCCGACCTGATGCGCGAGCTCTCCGTGCCGTGCGAGATCGACTTCATGGCGATCTCCTCGTACGGCGCGCAGACCGACAGCTCAGGCGTCGTCCGCATCCTCAAGGATCTCGACACGAACATCGCCGGCCGCGACGTGCTCGTCGTCGAGGACATCATCGACTCCGGGCTCACGCTCTCGTACCTGATGCGGAGCCTCGGGGCGCGCAAGCCGCGCTCGCTCGAGATCTGCGCCCTCCTGACGAAGCCGGAGCGGCGCGAGATCGAGGTGCCGGTGCGCTACGTCGGCTTCGAGATCCCGAACAGGTTCGTGATCGGCTACGGCCTCGACTACGCCGAGCGCTTCCGCAACCTCCCCTACGTCGGCGTCCTCGCCGACCACCTGATTCCGCCGCATTAGGGGAAGCCCCCTTCTGCGGGGGGTCGTGCGGCACGGAGGCTGGTACCCTGGCCCGCAGGAGACCTTTTGAATCGCTTCTTCCGCAGCGCTCTCTTCCCCCTCATCGTGATCGTGCTGCTCGTCTACCTGGCGAGCCAGACGCTGATCCCGAACCGGGAGGCCGAGGCCCAGGTCACGTACTCCGAGCTGATCCAGCAGGCGGAGAGCGGCAACGTGCAGGAGGTCAACTTCACGCCCGGCCGCCAGCGCATCGACGCGACGCTCGTCGGCGGCGACGAGGTGCAGGTCCACTACGTCAGCGCCGAGTCGGCTCTCGCCTTCGAGGAGATCCTGAAGCGGGAGAACGTCCCGTACGACTCGGAGGGCACCGGTGGCGCCTGGTGGAGCTCGCTCCTGATCACGATGCTCCCGTTCGCACTCCTGATCGCGTTTTGGATCTTCCTCATGAACCAGGTACAGGGCGGCGGCTCGAAGGTGATGAGCTTCGGCAAGTCGCGCGCGAAGCGGATGACGCCCGACTCGCCGAAGATCGGCTTCAAGGATGTCGCCGGGGCCGACGAGGCGGTCGAGGAGCTGCACGAGATCAAGGAGTTCCTCGAGAACCCGAAGAAGTTCCAGGCGCTCGGCGCGCGGATCCCGAAGGGCGTGCTCCTCTACGGGCCGCCCGGAACCGGCAAGACGCTGCTTGCCCGCGCCGTCGCCGGCGAGGCCGGCGTGCCGTTCTTCTCCATCTCCGGCTCCGACTTCGTCGAGATGTTCGTCGGCGTCGGCGCCTCGCGCGTGCGCGACCTCTTCGAGCAGGCGAAGCAGTCGAGCCCCTGCATCATCTTCATGGACGAGATCGACGCCGTCGGCCGACACCGCGGTGCCGGGCTCGGCGGCGGCCACGACGAGCGCGAGCAGACGCTGAACCAGCTGCTCGTCGAGATGGACGGCTTCGAGATGAAGGACAACATCATCCTCATCGCCGCCACGAACCGGCCCGACATCCTCGATCCCGCGCTGCTCCGCCCGGGCCGCTTCGACCGGCAGATCGTCGTCGACCGGCCCGACCGCAACGGCCGCAAGAAGATCCTCGAGGTGCACTCGAAGGGCAAGCCCCTCGCGCCCGAGATCGAGCTCGACACGCTCGCCGCCGGCACGCCCGGCTTCACCGGCGCCGACCTCGCGAACCTGATCAACGAGGCCGCGCTGCTCGCCGCCCGTCGCGGCAAGAAGGTGATCGGCCAGGACGAGCTGGAGGAGGGGATCATGCGCGTGATCGCCGGCCCCGAGAAGAAGGCCCGGCTGCTCGGCGAGAAGGAGCGCAAGATCACCGCCTACCACGAGATGGGCCATGCCCTCGTCGGCCACTACCTCGAGAACACGAACCCGGTGCACAAGATCACGATCGTTTCCCGCGGGCAGGCCCTCGGCCTGACGATCTCGCTCCCGACCGAGGACCGCTACCT
>DATLGG010000116.1:0-10459 GCA_035540615.1 Actinomycetota bacterium
GTGTGCGGCCGGTAGGCGATCGAGGCGCCGGTGAGGTCCGACCCGGCCAAGCCCGCGGAGGCATCTCCCGCGGGGTCCACCGCCGACGCGATCGAGAGGCCGGAGAAAGTCGCCCAGCCCTGCACCTCGGTGAACCCACCCGCCTGCGTCACCTCGGCAACCGCGGGACCGAGCACGGGGCCACGGTCGCGGACGAAGACATCCGCCGAGTCGTTCGCGTCGCCGGGAACGATCCCGCCGTGATCGGAGAGGAACCCGACGTGGCGCCCGTCGTCGCTGATCGACGCCTTCGTCCCGTGCGCTTGCGCACCACCGGCCCTGATCGTCACGATCTCGGTCGAACCCACGACCCGGTCGTGAACGAAGACGTCGAGGTTCTGGTTCTCGTCACCCGGGACGAGGCCGGGCGAGATCGTCGAGAAGGCCACGTGGCGGCCGTCCGGTGTGATGACCGGCGCGGGGATGCCGGTCCACACGCCCTCGCCGGAGGCGCCGGCCGACGACACGCTCACGCGCTCGGTCCGACCCGCTTCGACATCGCGGACGAAGAAGTCGTGGATCGTGTTGCGGTCGCCCGGGACGAGGTTCGAGGCACGGCTGCGGAACACCACGAACCTCCCGTCCGCGCTCACGGCGGGCACGGCCGACTGCTCGTTCGCCGGGCTGCCGTCGTGGCCGACGCTCACGAGCCTCGTGCGGTCGGCCGCGAGGTCGCGCACGAAGATGTCCCCGCCGACCGAGCCGTCCACACCGTCGAGGTTCGTCGAGATGCTCGTGAACGCGACGTGTCCGCCGTCGGGACTCAGGTCGGGGTCGCCGCCGCCGAGGTTCGCCTCGACCCCGCCGGTCCCGAGCGACACTCGGAACGTGGTCTCGGCGAGGCGATCCCGGACGAAGGCGTCGCCCCAGCCGTTCGTGTCCCCGGGCACGAGGTTGGTCGAGGAGCTCGAGAAGCCGACGTAGCGGCCGTCGGCGTTGATCGTCGCGTCGTTCGCACCCTCGGGCGACTGCGCGCCGTCCGCACCGACGCTCACCCGCTCCGTCGTCCCGAGGACGAGGTCCCGGACGAAGACGTCGTACGTTCCGTTCGTATCCTCCGGGACGAGGTTCGATGCGGCGCTCGTGAAGGCGACGAAGCGGCCGTCCGCGCTGATCTCGGGGTCGGCGGAGAGCCCATCCGCCTCGGCGCCGCTCGAGGCGACGGACGCTCGCTCGGTCCGGCCGGTCACCCGGTCATGGACGAACACGTCCTGGGTCCCGTTCGTGTCGCCGGTGACGAGGTTCGTCGCGTCGCTCGTGAAGGCGACGAGGCGGCCGTTCCCGCTGATGACCGGCGCCGAGGACGAGGCGTCCGGGTCGGTGCCCTCGAGACCGACCGAGACACGCTCGCTCGCGCCGGGGCGGGTGACGGGGCCTTCGGCCGCCGCCACGGGCGCCGCGACGAGGGCGACCAGGACCGCGGCAAGCACCAGGGACGGCATCCGCCTCATGCCGATGTCTTCGCCGGTCGGGGAGCGAACGCCTCTGTGCAGGTGCCCAAAGCGCACCGGACGGACGGCGGACGCTCCGCCCGGCGACGGCGGTCAGCCCGCGGGGGTCACGACGCTCGGCTGTATCCGCTCGCGCGTCTCGTCCTCGTCGTCGGTCGGGTATGGCTCCATCGGGCCGGGAAGGGGCATCTCCACAGCGGCTCCCGTGCTGAACGGTACCCCCGACAGGAGGCGCGCCTGCGAAGAGGCCTGTCCCCCGGTGAGGTTCACGAGCCGCTCCCAGTGCAGGAACGGGACCGTGATGGAGGCCTCCGAGATCGCGATCGATTGCTGCGTGAAATGTGGCAGGAACTGCGGGTGGCCGCTCGTGACGTGGATCGCGAGGCGCCGTCCCTTCCGGACGATGTGATCCCGCGGGTGCAGCGTGAAGGTCACGGGCCCATCGCCGCTGAAGCGGTAGGCGCCGCGGCTGATCTCCCGCGCCTGACCGTTCGCGGCATGGTCGTAGAGGACGACGATGACGTTGCCCCACGGCGCGGCGATGTCGGCGTTCAGGGTGACCGTCGGCTCGCCGGCGATCCGTAGGTCGTGCTCGAGCGGCTGCGAGAAGGTCCAGTAGCCGGCGGTCGCGGAGGTGCTGTTGTTGTCGACGTAGCTCCCATCGCGGATCGGAAGCGTGATGCGCTTCACGTCGGCGGGCGGATACGTCGCCTCCGTGCGCCACCGCCCCTCGTTGTCCTGGACCTCGACGACGTTCTTCTCGTTCACCGAGTAGCGGAACGGGCGGCCGCGCAGGTAGTGGTCGAACCAGTCGAGCGACTCCTCGAGGAAGCCGGTCCGGCCGGTGTGCTGGGACTCGTTCCCGCGCCAGTGCGCCCACCCGCCGAACCAGGCGCGGTGGTTCGACTTCGGCAGATCGTTCAGCCGTCCGTAGACGCCGAAGATCTGATCAGGCTTCGTGTTGATGTCGTTGAACCCGTGCGACCACAGGACCGCGACGTCGTCGTTGCGCCCGGCGCTCGGGCGGAGGTCGCGCTGCCGCCAGTACTCGTTCGCGGGCAGGTTGTCCCGGTCCCAGCCCGCCGCGATGAGCGCCTGCTGCTTCGGCCAGCAGTCGCCCGCCAGACCCGCGACCGGATAGATGATCTCCGGGCGTCCGGCCTGACCGACGGCGGGCGGCATCCAGTCGTAGAGCTGGTAGAGGCTCGTCGTTGCGTACCAGAGGGCGTCGTGGTGGACCCCGTTCACGTAGGCGATCCCGTAGCCATCGATGATCGGCGCCTGGATCACGACCGCCTCGAGATGCGGCGGGTTCATCGCGAGCCCCATCACCTGGGTCCACGCGTCGTAGCTCTTCCCCCACATGCCGACCTTGCCGTTCGACCAGGGGCGGGTGCCGGCCCACTCGACGGCCGCCGCCACGTCCGACTGCTCCCCGGGGCCGCCGTAGTCGTTGCACCCGCCCGAGACGCCGTATCCGCGGGAATCGACCTGGAGCCACGCGTACCCCTGCTGGAAGATGTTGCCGCGCCCGGGGAAGTTGTGCGCGATGAAGTCGTAGAACCGGTCCGAGGGGCCGGCGTACGTCGGTGTGGGAACGAGGGGGGCGTTGCTGCCCTGGGTCCCGTGCCCGAAGTACGGCCCGACGGAGACGATCACCGGGCAGCCGCCCTCGGGGCACCCCCCGGCGGGACGAAGGAGGTCGCCGTGCAGCATCGTTCCGTCACGCGACGGGAAGTAGACGGAGTCCCAGACCGCCCCGGTGGGCGGGGCCGCCGCCGAGGCAGGCGAGGCGAGCGGCAGGGAGGACAGGGCGAGGAACAGGGCGGCGAGCGCGGTTCGGCTTCTCATGCCGGGGGGCTTCGACGGCCGGGGGCGGCAGCCCTTTGTGCAACCGCCCAAAGATGTCGGCAGGTCTGCCTCCCCTGGCTGCCGGTGTGCGCGGCCCCTCCCGGGGGTAGAGCGAGGCCATGTCCCTGATGCGACGGCTGATGATCCTGCGCCTCCTCCTCCGCTGGCGGAAGCAGCGCCGGGAGCGACCCTCAGCCTCGACCCCCCACCGTGGGGCCGTCCGGGATCCCGCGAGGGCGGGGCGGGCGCCGCAGAGCCCGCTCGACCTCGAGCCGCGCGACTGGAAGCGCACGCTCCGCGGCACCCTCCGCCAGATGAAGGAAGACCGGATCTCGTTCGCGGCGGCCGCCGTGACCTACTACCTGTTCCTCGCGATCTTCCCCGCGCTGATCGCGGTCGTCGGCATCCTCGGGCTCGCCGCCGTCGATCCGTCGGGACTGGAGGAGGGCGTGCGCGCCGCCCTGCCCGGAGGCGCCGGCGACGTCCTCGCGGATGCCGTGGCGAACGCGAACCGGCCGTCGCAGCAGACGTCGCTCGTCGCGGCCGTCGTGGGTGTGGCAGTCGCCCTCTGGAGCGGGTCCTCGGGGATGGTGGCGCTGCAGACCGGGCTGAACGTGGCCTACGACATCCCCGAGGAGCGTCGCTTCGTGAAGAAGCGTGCCGTTGCCCTCGCGCTGCTCCTGGCGACCCTCCTGCTCGGGGGCGTCCCCTCCCCCTTCTTCGTCCTCGGTGAGGGTGCCCTGGCAGCAACCCTCGGATGGGTCGCCACGGCGCTTGCCGTCATGCTCCTGTTCTCGATCTTCTACTCGCTCGGGCCGAACCGCGACGCGCCGAGGTGGCGCTGGGTCACGCCTGGCGGCATCGTCGGAGGCGGGCTCTGGATCGTTCTGTCCCTGCTCTTCGGGCTGTACATCTCGAACTTCGGTGACTACGGCCGCACCTACGGCGCGCTCGCCGGCGTCATCGTGCTCCTGCTGTGGCTCTACCTCAGCTCCCTCGTCGTGCTCGTCGGAGCCGAGCTGAACGCCGAGCTGGAAGACGAGGCAGACCCCGCGACCTGATCAGCCGCAGCCGCTGATCCGCCCGTCCGCCACCGCGGGCCCGCCGCGCCGATATCCGCCCGGGCGCGACCGTAAACGCGGACGGGGCGCCCGAAGGCGCCCCGTCCGTCGCAGTCGCGCGGGTCGCGCGCTACCCGCCGACCTTCTGGTTCGTGTCCTGCGTCTGGGGGTTGGAGTACGGCTGCTTGCGCGCCATGTACTCCTTCACCCTCGGATCACTCGCGTTGTCACCCGCACCGAACGTCGGGTTCCCGTTCGCGTCCACGAGCCGCCCGTTCTTCGTCAGCAGCTTGTACACGTCGAACCCGCGGCCGCCCGGGTTATGCGGCCGGCCGAGGCCACCGTTGGCGTAGATCCGGTCGTTGTACCAGTACGACGACCAGACGTCGTCCCGGCCGCGTCCGTCCACGCCCTGCGCGTCGAAGAACGCGATCTCCCTCGCGACGATCGGCGGTGCCGGGGCGGGATCACCCGGGGTGCCGGGCGCCGGCGGGCCGAGGAAGATGGTCGGCCTGTTCTGCACGCCGGTGAAGTCGAACACCGAGGTGCCGGCCTCGTACGCCGAGGAGACCCCGAAGTACCCATCGTTCGTCGGGATCACGTTCCCGTTGTGCATCGTGCAGGCTTCCTGCGCGGGCTGTGCGCGCGGCGTGATGAACCGCCCGTACAGCGGTGCGTCGGGCGTTCCCGGCGGAACGCTCTTGTAGAACCAGACGTTCCCGCGGGTGTCCTGCGGACCGTCACAGCCGTGGCCTCCGCCTCCGGCCCACTCGTCTGTGAACAGGAGGACCTCACCGTCCCAGCTGAACGAGGCGGTGTGGAAGAGGCCCTTGAAGGACCCCGGGATCCCCGAGGTGATGAACGGGTTGCGGATGTGCGTGTGGGGTCCGAGGGTCGTCGGGTTCTCCGGCTGGGTGATGTCCCAGATCTGCCCCTCTTCGAGGCAGGCGGCCCCCGCCACACGGCGCGGGTTCTGCTTCACCTGCGAGGCCTGGGTGCCCGACGGCTGCTGCTTCTGGTCCTCGTAGTACGCGGTGATGTCGTGGCACCCGATCGCTCCGGTGCCACCGCTCCCCGCCGTGCCCAGGAACGGCATCGTGTCGGCGTGGAGGAACTGCTCCTTCAGGACGCGGGCTTCCTCCGGCGCGTCGTCCTCGATCTCGACGATCGAGATGCGGGCGTGCGGGATCGTGCAGCGCGGGCCCCCGAAGTCCTGTGCCGTGGAGGGCGTCGGGCTCGAGCCCGTCGGGTACGACGACACGTAGATGATCGCCCGCTGGTCATCCTGATCCGGGATCGTCGTATGTGTATGTGAGCCGCAGGCCGTTGGCACCGATGCGATGTGCACCGGAGTCTCCGGACGCGAGACGTCGAAGATCCGCAGGCCCTCGAAGCCTGGCTGCGCGAGGATGCGAGCGCCCGGCGGGCAGTCCGGCTCCGGGAACTCCGGCGTGGGCTCGCAGGCGGGGACGCCCGCCGCGACCGGCGTGTCCGCGCTCGTCGCGCATTCCTCGGTCGTCTGCGGGCGGTCGATCGACTGGATCAAGAGCAGCCGGTTGCCGGCCTTGTAGAACGAGACATCGTTCTGCGGGCCACGGCAGCGGACGTCGCTGACGAGAACCGGGTTGTCGGGGTCCTTGATGTCGAAGAGACGGAACCCGTTGTAGTTCCCGGCCGCCGCGAGGTGCTGGTGTGGCCCACGTACCCCTCCTTCGCTCCAGAAGGCGAGGTCGGAGTTGGTGACACCGGGGTTCGGCACGTTCGCCGTGTGGAACATGTTCGGGCTCGCCAGGTCGGCGTTGCCGTGCGACGAGCCCGACGCGCCGCCTCCAGGGGCACCGCCTAGCTGCACGCTATGCGCAGCGGTGGGCAGCACCAGCGGTACGCCCACCGCGAGGATCAAGAGGGACCGCTTAAGCATGTTCCACCCTCCTCCCGTCGGACGGGCGTCCGACTCAAGGGGGAGGACGCTACGCTCGTCACCTTTGCCTGTCAAATCCCCGGTTGTCCGCTTTGTCCCCGTCCTAAGGTGCGTGGGCATGCACCGGACGCGCCACGCTGTAGGCGGCATCATGGGCGCCGTGAGGATCTCGCTGATGCGCCTCCGTCGACTCTTCGGTCCGGCGACCGCCTTCGAGGGAGCGGAGATGGATCCGCGGACGCTCCGGTTCCGCGATTTCGACCTGGAGCGGCGGTTCCGGGCGGAGTTCTTCCGCCACACCCGGCCGAACATCCGGTTCGGCCAGGTCGTTGGCATCGTGCTCTGGATCGCGTGGGGCTTCGTCGTCCGTCCGTACATGCTCCGGTCGGATCAAACGATCGACCTGATGGTCCGCTACGGCCTCTTCATCCCGGTGCTCCTCGTCGGGTTCGGCCTGTCGTTCACGAAGGCCTACGAGCGCATCTGGGAGTGGGCGATCGCAGCGGTCCTGGTCGTGACGATGATCGGGTGGGTGTACTACGTCCACGAGCTGCGGACGATGCCGCCGGATTTCGGCTACGTGGGGCTCATCCTGATCACCGCGTTCACGTACACGCTCGTACGGCTCCGGTTCGTCGTGGTCCTCGGGCTGACGCTGTTCGCCTCGGGCGTCTACCTCCCGTACCTGTTCCTCAGCCCGGGGATCTTCGGTATCCGGGTCCTGCTCGCGACCTTCTACCTCGTCTCGTTCGGAGCGCTCGGGCTCATGGCGGCGTACCGCCTCGAGCAGTTCACTCGCCTGCTGTTCGTGCGGGAGCGACAGCTGAGCGTGGAGCGGCAACGGTCCGACGAGCTCCTGCACAACATCCTGCCGGACGCCGTGATCGAGCGATTGAAGACCCACGAAGGCAGCGCCCCGCTGGCCGAAGAGATCCCCGAGGTGAGCGTCCTGTTCGCCGACGCGGTGGCGTTCACGGAGCAGGCAGGGCGGACATCGCCGGAGCTGCTCGTGGGGACGCTGGATGAGCTGTTCCGGCGGTTCGACGAGCTCGCCGATCGGTACGGGCTCGAGAAGATCAAGACGGTCGGGGACGCGTACATGGCGGTCGCAGGAGCGCCGATCCCGAACCCTGACCACGCAACGGCGGCCGCCGAGATGGCATTGGCCGTGGTGGAGGCGGCCGGGGAGCTGCGGTGGCCCTCGGGGGACCCCGTCGCGATGCGGGTGGGACTGGCGACCGGCCCGGCCGTCGCGGGCGTGATCGGCCAGCGGAAGTTCGCCTACGACCTCTGGGGTGACACGGTGAACCTCGCGAGCCGGCTCGAGACGTACGGCCAACCGGGTCGGATCCTCGTCGCCGAAGAGGTCGCGTCTGCCCTCGACGGCCGGTACGAGCTCGGCCCCGCCGAGGTCGTCGACCTGAAGGGCCGAGGACCGACGAGGGTGCGGTTCCTGCTCGGGCGGAGGGGCGGATCGCGGACCACGGGATAGACTCGAGGCGGAAGGAGGCAGATCGTGGCCAAGAGGATCTTCTCGATCCGGCCGGCCCTTTCGTTCCGGGGACGACGGTTCAAGGGCCTGCGGGGCTGGGCCGGGAAGCCCCTGCACCCGCCGCTCACGGACTTCCCCATCGCGGCCTATGCCTTCGCCGCGCTGTTCGACCTCATCTCGCTCTTCGCGGGCCGGGGCTCCGGGGTGGCGCGGGACTTCTTCGTCTCGGCGACCCACGTGATCATCATCGGCGCCGTGGGAGGGTTGGCCGCCTCGCTGACCGGGTTCTGGGACTGGTGGAAGGGCATCGAGCGGAGCCGCGGCGGGCTCGTCGGCCGGGCGAAGCGGACGCAGGTCTGGCGCACGACGAACTGGCACATGGCGGTCATGCTCGTCGTCACGGCGCTCGTCGCGCTGAACATCGCGCTTCGCCTCGGGCGCTTCGAGCAGGGGTACACCGACGGCCTGATCGCCGGTCTCTCGCTCGCGGCCGCCGCGCTCGTGTCGTTCGGAGCGATGTACGGCGGCGCGCTGGTCTACGACCACCAATTCAACGTCGAGAGCCTCGAGGGATCGACCGCCTGGGACGAGACGGAACGGGACCAGCTGCCCGCCGACAAGCCCCCGTCGGAGTGGTGAGATGAAGGAAGCGGATCGAGAGCTCGACCTCCGCCCCGACGGGGACGGGTCCCCCGCGCAGGGTCACGGCGACCCCGAAGAGCAGCGGGACTGGGAGCAGGTCCGGGGCCGGCCGATCGCGCCCGAGGACTGGGAACGGTTCGAGCGGCACGTCGCCGAGATCTTCGAGGCCTTCGGCATGGACCTCGACACGCCCGGAACGGTGAACACGCCGGAGCGCTTCCTCCGCGCGATCTACGATGCGACGTCGGGGTACGAGGGCGACCCGAAGCTGCTCACGGTGTTCCCGACGGAGTGCCGCGGCGGGCCGGACTGCCGGCTGAGCCAGGTGATCGAAGGCCCGATCTCGTTCTTCGCCCTCTGCGAGCACCACGCCCTCCCCTTCTTCGGCACGGCGTACGTGGGATACATCGCCCACGAATCGATCATCGGCATCTCGAAGCTCACCCGGCTCGTCAGGCTGTTCGCGCGGCGCTTCACGGTGCAGGAGCGGATGGGCCAGCAGGTGGCGGACAGCCTCGTCGAGATGCTGCGCCCGCACGGGGTCGCGGTGCACCTCGAGGCGGAGCACCTCTGCACGCAGATGCGGGGCGTACGCGAGGAGCAGTCGCGCACCTGGACCTCGTTCTGGCGCGGTGCCTACGAGGACGAGCCGACCCTGCGGGAGGAATTCCTGCGGGTCGCGACACGCGCGCGCTCCTGACGACGAGGATGCACCCGCTGGAGGTCCTCTACGAGCGCCCGGGGCTGGAGCATGGGCCGATCCCCGAACGGCTCGCCCGAGCGTACGGCGGGGGGATCGCGTTCGACCGGCCGGCGATCGTGGCGAACTTCGTCTCCTCCGTCGACGGCGTCGTCGCCCTGTCGACGGTCCCGAACGCGCCCTCGGTCATCGGCGGGAAGAGCCCGCACGACCGGTTCGTCATGGGGCTCCTCCGCGCCTCTGCCGATGCGGTCGTGATCGGCGCCGGGACGCTCCGCGCGGAACCCGAGCACCGCTGGACCCCCGCCCACGTGTACCCCGAGGCGGCGGACGATCTTGCCGCCCTGCGCAGGGAGGGGGGCCTCGCACCCGACCCGGAGCTGGTCGTCCTGACGGCCGGCGGCGATCTCGATCCCGACATCCCGGCGCTGCGGGGCGCCCTCGTCGTCACGGGCGCGACGGGAGCAGCCGAGGTCGCGCGCCGGGGCGTCCCCGCGGCCGCGGTGGTGGAGGCGGGCGAACGAGCGGTGGAGCCGTCGAGGCTCGTCGACATCCTGCGGGCCCGCGGCCATCGCTTGGTCCTCAGCGAGGCGGGGCCCCTCGTCACGGCGCAGCTCCTGCGGGACGGTCTCCTCGACGAGCTGTTCCTGACCGTCTCTCCGAGGGTCCTCGGGCGTGTCCCGGACGAGCATCGGCCGGGGCTGGCGGACGGGGTGGACCTCCTTCGCGCGGAGCTTCCGGATGCCGAGCTGCTGAGCGTGCGCCGGGGCGCGGACCACCTCCTCCTCCGCTACCGCTTCCGTCGCGCCGCGCGCGGAGGTGCGACACCGGCGGATGCCGGGTAGAGTGCGGCGCGTCGTCGACCCGAGGAGGTACCCGATGTCGGAGGTTCCCGGCGGTGTGGTGAAGGTCATCGAGCTCGTCGGAAGCTCGCCGAACTCGTTCAGCGATGCGGTGCGGAACGCGGTGAAGACGGCGTCCGAGACGCTTCGGAACATCCAGGGTGTCGAGGTGCTCTCCAGCAACGCCGACGTGGGCGAGAACGGCGAGCTCACGCTCTACAAGGTCAACTGCAAGATCGCGTTCCTCATCGAGCGCGGCGGCGGCCAGAGCGACATCGTCGGCGAGGCCGGATACTCGTAAGCCGGGCTACCCCGGTTCGAGGAGTCCCTGCTCCTCGACGAGGTCGGTGGCGAGTGTGCGGTAGCCCCCCTCGTCGAAGAGGACGACCATCTTGCCTGCCTCGTAGCGCTGGACGGCGCCCTCACCCCATGCGGCGTGGCGCACGCGTGATCCGATCGC
>DATLGG010000117.1:0-2067 GCA_035540615.1 Actinomycetota bacterium
GTCATCGCTCGTGTCGACGAGCTCTTCGAACTCCGCGTTCGGGACGAGCCGCTCCGGGAGCGCCGAGCCGACGGCGGCGATCCGCGCGTAGGGCATCAGGCGTGCGGCTCGATCGCCACGAGCGCGTGCCCCGGCTGGACGGGCTCGCCCTCGAGGCCCATGACCGCCGAGACACGGCCCGCGAACGGCGCCCGGACCATCAGGTCGCCCTTCCCCTGGACGACCCGTGCGATCGGCTGGCCCGCTTCGACGACCTCCATGCCGCGCTCGAAGCGCTTCGGCGGCAGGAACCGCAGACGGCCGGCCGCGGGGCTCACCAACACCCTGAACGTCGTGTCACCCTTCGTCATGAACCCTCTCCGATCTCGTCGATGACCGTCTTCACGTCCTGTGGGCTCCCCACCGAGATCGCGCGCGCTCCGGGAACGCAGCGCTTCGCGAGCTTCGTGAGGACGTCGCCGGGCCCTGCCTCCAGGAAGAGGTCGACCCCTTCGTCCGCCATCGCCTTCATCGAGCGCTCCCACTTCACGGGCGAGACGATGTGGCGCCCGAGCAGGTCCCGGAGCGCCGACGGCTGGTCGGTGGGACGGCCGCTCGCGTTCGCCACCACCGGGAAGCGCGGCTGCCGGAAGTCGAGCGCCGAGATCGCCTTGCGCACGCGCCCTGCCGCCGGCTGCATCAGGCTTGAGTGGAACGCGCCGGCGACCTTGAGCCGGACGGCCTTCGCGCCGCGGCTGCGGACGAGGTCCTCGACGCGCTCGATCGCGGGGATCGTGCCGGAGACCACCGTCTGCTTCGGGCTGTTCTCGTTCGCGACCGTCAGGACGTCGCCGCGACCCGCGACCCGCACGATCTCCTCCGCCTCGGCGGGGGAGATGCCGACGAGCGCGGTCATCGTTCCGGGGTTCTCCTCGCCGGCGTCGTGCATCGCCGCACCACGCTCCACCACGACGCGGAGCGTCGCCATCGGCTCCGTGGCCCCGGCGAAGGCGAGGGCGACGAACTCGCCGAGCGAATGCCCGGCGGCGAAGAGAAGGCGATGCCCTCGGCCTCGAGGACGCGGGCCGCCGCGAGATCGCACGCGAAAAGCGCCGGCTGCACGATCGCGGTGTCCGAGAGCTTCGACGCGTCCCGGCACGCCTCGACGACGTCGTAGCCGAGCGTCTCGGAGCACTCCTCGAGGACCGCCCGCCCCGCGGGATGCTCCACCCAGGCGTCGGCCATCCCTGCGAATTGGGAGCCCTGACCGGGGAACAGCACGCCGATCTTCACGATGTCTTCGACCTCCTGCGCATCGGATCCACGTCGCCGCGGTTGCGGTCAGACGGACGGACCTCGGACCGAACGCGCAGGTTACAGAGGGGAAAAGGTTCCTATCTAGTAGGTTTCCGCTCGGTAGGTTCCGGTGGAGATCGCCCCTCGACCCTTGCCCCGGCGCCAAGGTTCCGGTAGAAAAGGCTGACGCCAGCCCCGAGATGCGTCATCCTAGGCCCCATGAGCCCCAGCGCCGTCACCCACGACCGTCCCGAAGGCCTCACCGGGTTCCTCGGCCGCGACATGGCCGTCGACCTCGGTACGGCCAACACGCTCGTCTACGTCCGCGGGCGCGGGATCGTGCTCAACGAGCCGTCGGTCGTCGCGATCAACACGATCAACAAGCAGGTCCTGGCCGTGGGCGCGGAGGCCAAGCGCATGATCGGCCGCACGCCGGCGCACATCCAGGCGGTCCGCCCGCTCAAGGACGGCGTGATCGCCGACTTCGACATCACCGAGAAGATGCTGCGGTACTTCATCCAGAAGGTGCACACGCGGCGCTTCCTGGCGAAGCCGCGCGTCGTCGTCTGCGTTCCGAGCGGGATCACCGGCGTCGAGCAGCGGGCGGTCGAGGAAGCGACGATCTCCGCCGGCGCCCGCGCCGCGTACATCATCGAGGAGCCGATGGCGGCCGCGATCGGCGCGAACCTGCCGATCCACGAGCCGACCGGAAACATGGTCGTGGACATCGGCGGCGGCACGACCGAGGTCGCGATCATCTCGCTGGGCGGCATCGTCACCGCGACGTCGGTC
>DATLGG010000118.1:0-8817 GCA_035540615.1 Actinomycetota bacterium
CATGATGGCTCTCGCGTCGGTGGCGGCGGTTCCAACGCAGGGCAGGTTCGCTCAGATCGATGTACCGACGTGGGGCTGGGTGGCGCTCCTCGGGTCGATCACCGCGCTGCTCATCGCCGACCTGCTGATCGTCCATCGCAAGCCTCACGCGATCAGCCTCCGCGAGGCCGCCGTCGAGAGCAGCGTCTGGGTCGCTCTGGGTCTGGGTTTCACGGGGCTGGTGGCCTTGTGGTTCGGAGGGCAGGCCGCGGGCGAGTACATCACGGGCTACCTGATCGAGAAGAGCCTTTCGGTCGACAACGTCTTCGTCTGGGCCATGTTGTTCACTTACTTCGCCGTCCCGCGGGAGTACCAGTTCCGGGTCCTGTTCTGGGGGATCTTCGGCGCACTCGTGATGCGCGGCCTGTTCATCTTCGCGGGCGTCGCCGTCCTTGCGCGGTTCGAATGGGTGCTCTTCGTGTTCGGCGGCTTCCTCGTCTTCACCGCGGTGCGCATGGCGCGTCACAAGGGAACCGAGGTTCACCCTGAGCAGAACCCCGTGCTGAGGTTCGTCAAGCGCATCGTGCCCTCGACCCACGAGTATGACGGTCAGAAGATGTTCACGCGTCGGAGCGGTCGGCTCCTCGCCACACCGCTGTTCGTCATCCTCGTGCTCGTGGAGGCCACCGACGTCGTGTTCGCCGTCGACTCCGTCCCCGCCATCCTGGCGATCAGCCGCGAGCCATTCATCGTCTACTCGTCGAACGCCTTCGCGATCCTGGGTCTGCGCGCCATGTACTTCCTGCTCGCGGGGATGGCCGGGCGGTTCCGCTACCTCCACCTCGGCCTCGCGGCGATCCTCGCGTTCGTCGGTGTGAAGATGCTGGTGGCGGAGCTGTATCACCCGCCGGTGTGGCTCTCGCTGGGCTTCATCGCCACCGCATTGACGATCTCCATCACGGCGTCGTTGCGCGCCGACAAGCGCGCGGTCGAGCTTGCCTTGAAGGAAGGCCCGGGCGAGACACCCGAAGGGTAAGGAGGCGTCCTAGGCGCCGGCGGGCGCAGGGCTCGGCGCCGGGAGCGGATCGACGTCGGCCAGGTTGATCCCGATCCGGTGCTTCCCAGAAAGCGTCGGAGGGATCGTCTCCACCACCCGCAGCGAAACCCGCATGCCCTCGAACAACCCTGCGAGCTCCTCCTCCAGACCGGCGAGGTCGGTGGGGGTGGCGGCGCCCTCCGGCGCGACCAGCACCTCGACGTCCAACGCGGAGCGCTGGATCGCCCGCGCGTCGCGGATCCAGGGCTTGAGGAAGGCGAAGTTGAGGGTCGACGGGAAGATCGTCCTCACCGGGGTGACCAGCAGGTCGGCAACACGGCCGGCCAGCTTCATCCGAGGGGACGACCTTCCGCAGGCGCACGCGCCGGGGACCCACTCGCCGGCGTCGCCGTTCGCGTAGCGGATGAACGGGAAGGCGGTGTTCCAGAGATCCGTCGAGACCATCCTTCCGTCGACGAACTCCACCACGGCCCGCTCCACGTCCTGATGAAGCCCGTCGTGCTCGGTGCACTCGGCTCCCCAGGCGCCCCCGTCGTTGCAGCCGTAGTTGTCGAAGACCTCGGCGCCGAAGGCCCGCTCGATCACCGCTCGCTGCTCGTCGTACAGCGTCTCGCAGCTGGTGATCACGCTCTTGAGGGGCAGGGTGCGACCGGTCTCGAGCAGGTACCGGCCCAGCAGGTAGGCGGCTGAGGCGTAGACGTAGGCGACCTCGGCTCCGGACTCCTCGATGAGGCGGATGTCGTCCTCGACCGTGTCCAGCTCGAAGGCCTTCTCGATGATGACGCTGTTCCCGGAAACCATCCCCATCCTCGAGTAGAAGCTGACGAGCTTGGTCCCTCGGTCCAGGCCTGCCCAGCCGAACCCTCGCCAGAGGCAGGCGGTGAAGAGCTCCAGCCACGGGATCGTGCGCGCCCAGCGGAGCCGATGGCCGGTCGTCCCGCCGCTCAGCGCCTCCTCGTGCACGTCGCGGACGACGAGGATGCTCTCGCGGCTCGCCTGAACCTCGGCGCGATCCACCGGAGGGATCGCCCGGAGATCGTCCGGTCCCTGGATCGATGACGGTCGAAGCCCGAGGCGCCGCATCCGTTCGCGGTAGAACCGCGTCTCTTCGTAGGCGTGCTCGACGATCAGGCAGATGCGACGAGCTTGGTACTCCGCGATCTGCTCCGACGTCCACCACTGCGAGGAAGCCACGTCCGGCAGGGCGTCGCTCGTGAACGCCTCGGTCCCTCTCCTCCGGCGCAGGGCGCGTCGCATCATGGAGCCGCGATTCTAGCCAGTCGGGCGAGCCCCGCTATCCTGCCCGGATGGAAGCGCTCGAGACGCACGTGGCTTTCGAGGAGCGACTGCGCTCCGCCCGCGAGGAGCTTTCCGCGGAAGCCGGAACGCGTCGCGCCGACGGGACGACCGTGGGGGCACGGCTCCTCGAGGACGTGCCTGATGCGCTCGCCAGGCTCGCCGCCCGCCTGCCCGAAGGGGTCGTGCTCGTCTCGGGCACGAACGGGAAGACGACCACGACGCGGATGATCGCTGCCGTGCTGGAGGCCGCGGGGCTCCGTCCCGTCAGCAACCGGATCGGGTCCAACCAGGCTGGCGGGATCGCCGCGGAGCTCGTCGACGCTTCCGGATCCGACGGAGGTATGCGCGGCACGATCGGCGTCTTCGAGGTGGACGAGCTCTGGCTCGAGAGGGTCATCGATGACCTCGCGCCGCGTGTCGTCGTCCTGACCAACCTCTTCCGCGATCAGCTCGATCGCCTCGGGGAGATCGACATCGTGGCCTCGCGCTGGGGCAGGGTGGCGTCCTCTGCGTCCCCGGGAACGCGCTTCGTGCTGTGCGCGGACGATCCCCGCGTCGCGCATCTGCCGGTCACCGACCCCGACTGGTTCGGGATCGAGGACGATGGTGGCGCGATGACGTCGCTCCCGAACGCCGCCGACCCGATGTCCTGCCCCGACTGCGGGTCCCTGCACGGCTACGCCGCGATCCACCTCGGCCACCTCGGACGCTGGTCGTGCGCGACCTGCGGCATCGAGCGCCCCGCGCCGCACGTCGCGGCAGTGCGTGTCGATACCGGAGCGGAAGGACCCCGGTTCGAGCTTCGCACGCCGGAAGGCTCCGCTCAGGTCGGGCTCCGCATCCCGGGATCGTTCAACGTCTACAACGCCCTTGCGGCGGCCTCCGCCGCGAGAGCGCTCCGGATCCCGCCCTCGGATACCGCGGCCGCTCTCTCCGCCATCACGCCCGCCTTCGGGCGCGGTGAGAGGGTGAGGGTGGGCGCCGCGAGCCTCACCCTCTTCTTGGCGAAGAACCCGACGGGCCTCGATGAGGTGCTCAGGGCGCTGCCCCTCGGCGCCGTTCACGTCCTCTCCCTGCTGAACGACAGCGTGTACGACGGGCGGGACGTCTCGTGGATCTGGGACGCCGACCTCGAGCAGGTCGCCGACCGGGCCGCTCTGATCGTCTGCGGAGGCACGCGGGCGGCCGACCTCGCCCTCCGCTGGCGGTACGCAGGCGTGCCCGCATCGCGTATCCGCGTCGCCGGATCGGTCGAGGATGCGCTCGACCGGGCCACCGAGAGGTCCTCCGAGATCTCGGTCATCGCCAGCTACACGGCGATGTTGGATGTCCGCGACGTCCTCGCGGAGCGAGGCTGGGTGGAGAGCGTATGGCGGTGAGCGCTCCGCACGAGCTGCGCGTCGCTGCGCTCTACCCCGAGCGACTGAACCACTACGCCGACCGCGGCAACCTGATCGTCCTGGAACGCCGTTGCCGGTGGCGCGGGATCGGGTTCACCCTGACCCGCGTCTCGGTCGGCGACGAGCTCCACCCGTCCGCGCACGACCTCTACTACCTCGGTGGGGGCCAGGACGGCGACCTGGCACGATGTGGCCTCGACCTCGCCGCGACGAAGCAGGTGGCGCTGCATGAGGCTGCCGCTCGGGGCGCCGTCGTGCTCGGCGTCTGCGGCGGCTACCAGCTCTTGGGTCGGGGGTACGAGACGGGATCGGCGTGGGTTCCGGGGGCGGGCCTGGTGGACGTGAGCACCGTCGCCGGAAGCCCGCGACTGGTCGGCCACGCCGTGGTCGAGGTCGACCTCGGCGATGGACCGCGGAAGCTCGCGGGCTTCGAGAACCACGCGGGCCGGACCTGGCTCGGGACGGATGAGGGCCCGCTCGGCCGCGTCCTGACGGGCCACGGCAACAACGGGGTCGACCGCACCGAGGGGGTGCGTCGCGGGAACGTGATCGGGACGTACCTGCACGGGCCCCTGCTGGCCGCGAACGCGTGGCTCGCCGACCGGCTCATCTCGATCGCCCTCGGCGGGGTCCCCCTGGAGCATCTGGACGACCGCTTCGAGTCCGCCGTGCACGAAGCGGCGCTCGCCGCCGCCGGATCAGGTCGCGGCTGAGGCGATGAGATCCCGGAGTCGTTCCTCCGCGCTCGCAACCTCCGATGGGATCTCGGTCACCGCCATGAAGCCGAGCCGGGGGTACGCGCGGAGCCGCTCCATCTCGTCCAGGGCCCAGAGCGCCGCCCGTGCGTGGTCGCCTCGCCACGCCCCGAGCCCGGCGAAGGCGGGGTAGCGGAGGGTCGGCACCCCCGGGAAGGCGTGGGTGAAGGTTGCCTGCGCCCGGCGGAGGGAGGGTGGCCACGCGACCAAACCGGCGTTGGTGACCAGGATGCCGCTCCGCTGCAGGGCCTGCATCCCCATCGCCACGTTCTCACCCGTGTTGAGCGCCAGAGGCTCGATCACGATCCTGTCGGCGGGCACGCCCTCGGCGAGGAGGACCGCCGCGTACGTCTCGGCTTCGCTCCGGTGAGGCGGGATGGCCCCGCGGGCCCCCCCGGTCACCAGCACCCGGCTCGACACGCCGAGCCGATACAAGCGAGCGGCGCGGCGCGCCACGCCGAGGTGGGCGCTGCCGAAGCAGAAGAGGACGTCGGTCGGCGCGAGCGGGTCGGGACCGGACAGGAACTCCCAGAGCGTCCGAACGTCGCGCAGGGGAACCGGCCGCGGGGAGGCAGCGGCGAACGGGAGCGCTCGGATCACCTGCGCCACGATGGGTCCCTGGTCCCTGGAGCGAACATCGACGCGCGATGCTACCAACCGCGCGACGGTGCGTACCGCTCCAGCATCCCGTCCGAGAAGGCCGGCCACACCTGAAGCGCCCAGGGGCCGAAGGTGCGGTCGGTCAGGGCGACCGCCGCCAGCCCCGCCGTCGGGTCGACCCAGAGGAACGTTCCGCTGCCGCCGAAGTGGCCGAAGGTCGCCGGCGCGTTCCGCCGCCCGGTCCAGTGCGGCTCCTTCTCGCCACGGATCTCGAACGTCAGGCCCCACGGGTTCGGTTCGAAGCGGCCGATGTTCGGCACGACGCCTCCGAGGTTCGCGAACTGGGACGTCGTGGCGAGCGCGATCGTCTCCGCCGCGACGAGCGTCGGGCGGAGGAGCTCCCTGCCGAGCTTGAGGAGGTCCGCGACCGAGCTCCGGGCGCCGTGCGCGGGGGATCCTCGCAGATCCGTCGCACCCATCGCGAGCGGCTCGAGCACCCCGAGCCGGAGGTACTCCTCGAACGGCATGCCGGCGCGCCGCGCCAGGTGCTCGGCGAAGCGCTCGATCCCGCTGTTGGAGTAGATCCGGCGCTTCCCCGGCGGCGCGATCGGCACATCCCCTTCGAACGGGAGCCCCGAGGCGTGGGCGAGGAGGTGCCGGACCGTCGATCCCTCCGGGCCCGCCGGCTCGTCGAGCTCGATCGCCCCCTCCTCGACGGCGACGAGCGCGGCGAGACCCGCGAGCAGCTTCGTCACCGACGCGATGGGGGCCACCCACGCTTCGTCGCCCCCGGTGCCGAGGGTGCCATCCGGATCCGTCACCCCCACCGCGGCCTGCTTGACCGGCCAGTCCGCCACGAGCGTCAAGAGGTCGTCCGCGCCCTCCGGACGCGCGTCTCCCCCTGCCGATGCCGGTCCCATCGGTTCTCCACCCTAGGGCCGCTGCTGCGCGAGCGCCCACCCGGGGGGCGAGGGCTCGAACCGCTTCGGCCCGTCGGCTAGGCTTCCGTGCGGGAGGAGCCGATGGTCATCGTTCTGAGATCGAGCGCGACCGAGGAGAACCTCGCAACGCTGCTCGAGCGGATCCGCTCGTTCGACCTCCAGCCGACGGTCGCGCGCGCCGGCGACGCGACGCTCGTCACGGTGATCGGTGAGGACGGCATCCCCGCGCGAGAGTTCGAGGGGCTGGCGGGGGTCGCGCGCGTGATCCCGCGGGTCCCCGCGTTCAAGCTCGCCAGCCGGGAGGTCTTCGCCGAGGACCGCGTCGTGGACGTCGCGCCCGGCGTCCGGCTCGGTGCCGGTGCCGTCACGCTGATGGCGGGGCCGTGCGCGGTCGAGAGCCGGGACCAGCTCGAGGCGACCGCCGAGACGCTCGCGGCGGCGGGCGTCCGCGTGCTGCGCGGCGGCGCGTTCAAGCCGCGGACCTCGCCGTACAGCTTCCAGGGCCTCGGTGAGAAGGGGCTGGTCCTGCTGCGCGAGGTGGCCGACGGCTACGGGATGGCCGTCGTCACCGAGGTGCTCAGCCCGCAGGAGGTGGGGGCGGTCTCCGAACATGCGGACCTCCTGCAGATCGGCGCGCGCAACATGTCGAACTTCGCCCTCCTCCGCGCGGCCGGCGAAGGGCCACGACCCGTCCTCCTCAAGCGCGGGGCGGGGGCGACGATCGAGGAGCTCCTCCAAGCCGCGGAGTACGTCCTCGCGGGCGGGAACGAGAACGTGATCCTGTGCGAACGCGGCATCCGCACGTTCGAACGTGCGACCCGCTTCACCCTCGACATCAACGCGGTCCCGGTGCTCAAGTCACTCTCTCCGCTGCCGGTCGTCGTGGACCCCAGTCACGCCACCGGGCGCGCCGAGTGGGTGGAGCCCGCCGCGCGCGCGGCCGTCGCGGCCGGCGCCGACGGGCTCCTCGTCGAGGTGCATCCGACCCCCGAGGCTGCGCTCTCCGACGGCGACCAGTCGCTCGACCTTCCCGCCTTCATGTCGATGGTTCCGGCCCTCCGCCGGGTCGCGGCTGCGGTGGGGCGCGATCTCGCGTGAGCCGGGCGCGTCCGTGAAGCAGGTCCCGCTCCCGGCTCCGCCCCTCCCGCAAGGACGGTCCCTGAGCGAGGGGCTCCGAGCGCCGGAGCTGCGCTTCCGCGTCGACGAGCTGGGGACCGAGGTCGTCATCGCTCCGCGTTCGCTCGTGCAGGTGGGACCGCGCCTGCGTTCCGCGCTTCCCCATGCGGCCGCGGCGGCGGTCCTGGCGGATGCGAACGTGCGTGATCCCGCGGATCGGGTCGTGGGTGCGCTCGAGGCGGCGGGCTTCCGCGTGACCCGCCTCGACCTGCCGGCGGGGGAGCGGGCGAAGACCCTCGAGGCGGTGAAGGACGTCTGGCATGGGCTGCTGGACGCGGACATCGGCCGGTCGGACGTGGTCATCGCGGTGGGGGGCGGAGCCCTCCTCGATGCCGCCGGATTCGCCGCCGCGACGTTCCGCCGCGGGATCGCCCTCGTGAACGTCCCGACGACGGTGCTCGCGATGGCCGACGCCGCGCTCGGCGGGAAGGTCGCGGTCGACCTCGCCGGAGCGAAGAACCAGGTGGGGGCGTTCCACCCGGCGACCCTCGTGATCGTCGATCCGGAGACGCTCGCGTCCCTGCCATCGGAGGAGATCCGGGCGGGGCTCGCGGAGGTCCTGAAGGCGGCCGTGCTCGGTTCGCCCGAGGCGCTGGCGGTGCTCGAGGAGGGGGACCCGTGGGGAGGTTCCGCGTTGGCGTGGCTGATCGAGGAGGCGCTTCGGGTCAAGGCCGGCTACGTCGCCGCCGACCCGCACGACCACGGCGCCCGACAGGCCCTGAACCTCGGTCACACGTTCGGGCACGCGCTCGAATCGGCTTCCGGGTTCTCGCTCCGTCACGGCGAGGCGGTCGCGGTGGGCCTCGTCGCGGCCGCGCGGCTCGGCCAGGATCTCGGTCTCACTCCGCCCGACCTCACCGATCGGATCGTCCGCTCGGTCGAAGGCCTCGGCCTGCCGCTCGCCCCACCGCCCGAGCTCGACCCGGCGCGGATCCTCGAGGCGATCGCGGCCGACAAGAAGCGCCGGGCCGGCCGTGCGGTCTTCGTCGTGCCGACGGGTGCCGGCGCCGTCCTCGTCGAGGGGCTCGAACCGCAGCGTGCGGTCGAGGCGCTGGGGGTCGTGGTGCGATGAGGATCCTCGTCCTGCACGGGCCGAACCTGAACCTGCTGGGGGAGCGTGAGCCGGAGGTGTACGGAACCCTCACCCTCGCCGAGGTCGATGCGCGGATCCGGGCGGCGGCGCAAGAGCGTGGCGTCGACGTGCGCAGCGAGCAGTCGAACCTCGAGGGCGAGCTCGTGGGCCACCTCCAGGAGGCCCGGACGTGGGCCGACGGCGTGATCCTCAACCCCGGCGGGTACTCGCACACGAGCGTGGCGATCCGCGACGCGGTCGCGGCGATCCCGCTTCCGGTCGTGGAGGTTCACCTCTCGAACCTCGCGGCGCGCGAGGAGTTCCGGAGCCGGTCGATCGTCGCCGGCGCCTGCGTCGGGACGATCGCGGGGTTCGGATGGCCGGGCTACGTCCTCGCGCTCGACGCGCTCCGCGGCCTCGTCAGCGATCGACCCCGCTGACGCGGGCGTCTTCCCGGCGAACGAGCCAGACCTTGCCCGACGGCAGCCGATCGAGATCGTCGATGTCGACGACGCGGATCTCGGTGTCGGGGTCCGTC
>DATLGG010000119.1:0-2940 GCA_035540615.1 Actinomycetota bacterium
ACGTCGCCTGGTCCTTCACCGGATCGTGCGCATCCAGGGGGAGCACTTCGTCCTGAAGGGTGACGCGAACACCTGGCTGGACTCCGACAAACCGACGCAGGCGGAGATCGTCGGGCGGACGTGGATCCACCTTCCCGTCGGCGGTGGGATCCTCGCGTGGCTCCGAACGCCGATCAACGCGGCGATCGTCGCCGGCATCTTCGGCCTGCTCGCGTTCGGTGGAGCGGCGAACCGGCGCTCACGTCGCAACCGGCTCCGGAGGGGGCGGAAGGACGCGCCACCTCGTCGTGCGCCCATCCCTGAGCCGCAGGCCGGCTACGGGCGGCTCGCACCGCTCGGGGGGGCGGCCGGCGGTGCGATCGGAGCGATCGTCATCCTCGTGTTCGCCCTGTCCCGCCCGGCGAGCGTCGAGAGGACGGAGGAGATCGCCTACACGCATACCGGCGATTTCACGTATTCGGCTGAGGCGTCGCCGAGCCAGGCGTACGAAGCGGACGTCAAGACGGGGGATCCCGTCTTCGTGCGGCTCGCTCCGGTCGTCGACGTCGGCTTCGAGTACCGCCTCGATAGCCAGATCCCCGCGGCGCTGTCAGGAACGATCGGTCTCAGCGCCGAGCTTCAGGACGGAGCCGGGTGGCGTCGACGGATCCCGGTAACGGCACCGGTCCCGTTCCGCGGCATGAGCACGACCGCCGAGGGGACGATCGATCTCCGTCGTGTGAACGAGCTCCTCCGCGACGTCGAGCGTGACACCGGGATCGGGCGCCCGAGCGTGATCCTTCGCCTCTTCGCAGACGTTCACCTCCGCGGCAAGGTTGGGGGGGCACCTATCGATGAGCGGTTCGTGCCGAACCTCCCCTTCGAGCTCGAACCGCTGATGCTTCGGCTGTACGACCCGGTCGGCGACGCGCCGCCGACCGAGGCGCTCCGGCCGACGAAGCAGGGAACCGCGACGGTCGTGCGCGATGAGCCGAACCGCATCCCCCTCCCCGGGCTGCGCTTCGACGTCGCGGGCGCTCGTGCAGCGTCGGCCGTCGCGGTTCCCCTTTTCCTCCTCGCCCTGGCGCTGACGTCGCGTTCGGCGCTCCGCCTCCGGCCGCGCAGCGAGTCCGAGAGGATCCGTCAACGGCATGCCCGCCGCATCGTGCCCCTGTACCGAACGGATCATCTGAGCGCGCAGGCCACGGTCGACGTCACGTCGATGGAGGCGCTCGTCCGACTCGCCGAGACGTACGAGCGGATGGTCATGCAGATCGATCGAGAAGACGTCGACGAATACCTCGTCGAGGGAGACGTCGTCGTGTACCGCTATCGGGTCGCGAAACCGCTCGACGAAGATGCTGCGGTCGGGGAGGCCGGATAACCGGAGATCGTGCCCCGGGGAGCGCCGCCGCCGTATCGTGGTTCGGTGACTGTCCGCACCGTCCGGACGAGGGATCTCCCGCCCGACGAGCTCGCCGCGCTCCGATCGTTCCTGGAGGAAGCCTGGCTCGACGAGCCGGAGGGGTTCTCCCAGGAGGACTGGGAACACGCCCTCGGTGGGCTGCACTTCGTCATCGAGGAGGATGGCCGGCCCGTCGCGCACGCCGCCGTGGTCGAGCGGACGATCCATGCCGACGGGCACGAGCTGAGGGCGGGCTGCGTCGAGGCAGTGGCGACCGCTCCTGCCCGACGGTGCCGGGGGCACGGATCGGCAGTGATGCGGGAGGTCGGGCGCTACATCGACGGATCCTTTGAGCTCGGTGCGCTGCTCAGCACCGGTCAACACGCGTTCTACGAGCGGCTGGGGTGGCGCGTGTGGCGGGGCCCGACGTTCGTCCGGCTCGGGGGAGAGCTCGTCCGCACGCCTGATGACGACGGGTCCGTCCTCGTGCGGCTGACCCCGCTGTCACCGGAGCTCGACCTGACCGCTCCGATCAGCTGCGACTGGCGTCCCGGCGACGCGTGGTAAGGCCCGGTCGGCCCGCTCAGGGATCTAGTGTGGTGCGCGTGGCGTGGCAGGTATCGCCGAGGCACGCGCGAGCCCAGACGTCGTGGGGTCCGGAGGCGTCGAGCGCAGCGGAGCCTCTGAACGCTCCGAGGTCGAGCTCGGCGCGATGGAACGTGACCTCGTCCGGCGGCGTTCCCGCAAAGGTGAGGCCCACGTCCACGTTCGGTTCCGCTAGGAGCATCGAGCCGAGGCTCACGTCGTCCGCCGTGGCCTGGGCGGCAGCGCCTGCCGTCGCGTGCAGGGCCGAGAGCGTCTCGCCCGGGCGAGCGCCGAGGAAGGAGAGCGGGACCTCCGCCGTCGCCGCGACGCCGGTCGTTCCGAAGGAGCCGTCGAGTGGCACCGGGCGCGCACACGCCGCCTCGCAGTGGAGGAGCGACGCCCCGGCGGCATCCACCCGGATCACGTAGGAGCGGCCGCCGCTGGTCACGCGGAGCTCGTAGGCCGGACCCGCCGCCGCCGTCGGCACCGTCCCGCCCCGGACCTCGAACGCCGTCCCGAGACCGCCCGGACCGCGGAGGGTCGGCATCTCGGTGGGCACCCAGCGGACCAGCAGGTCGCCGCGTTGCGGCCGGTAGGCGATCGAGACCGAGCGCAGGTCCGCGCCGGCGGGGAGCCCGTCGCCGGTCGGGTCGCTCGCCTCCGCGAGGGCGCCGGCGAAGCTCGCCCGTCCCGTCACCTCGACCGTCGAGCCGCTGCGGTCCGCGCGGAGCCCCGCGACACCGAGGGGGGCGCCGCGGTCGCGGACGAAGACATCTCGCTCGGCGTTCCCGTCTCCGGGGACGAGTGTCGCGTCGGAGGTGAAGGCGACGATGCTGCCATCGCCCGACAGCCCCGGCGTGCCGTAGGAATCACCCGCGCGCTCTTCGCCGTCGGTCGTGACGGAGATCCGCTCGGTCGCGCCGGTGAGCCGGTCGTGCACGAACGTATCGATCGTCCGGTTGATGTCGAAC
>DATLGG010000120.1:0-2428 GCA_035540615.1 Actinomycetota bacterium
ACCTTGGCGAGGTTGGCATCGGTCGTGACGAGCGCGCCGCCGCGCTCCCGCGCGAGCCGGACGAGGTCGGCGTCGACGTCGCCCGATGGGGGCTCGTCGATCACGGCGATCTCGATCGCTGGCGAGGCCTGGAGCACCTCCAGCACGTCGAGGCCGCGTCGGCCACGGGCCCGACGACGAGGGTCGGACGCGTCGGCGATGGACTGGAGCTCGGCGATCACCCCGCGAGAGACGAGGAAGGTGCCCGTGAGGAATCCCGCGCCGACGACGTCGAGGATGCGGCCGTCGATCAGCGCGCTCGTGTCGAGCACGTTCACCTCCCCGGGTCTCACGCCCGCGGCGCGCGGCTTCAGCCCGAAGAGCCCGAAGAGCTCCTGGTGGACGCCACGGCCGACGCGGTAGCCGAGGTAGGAAAGGACGACCGTGAGGAAGGCGGAGACCGGGAAGCCGACCTCGGGCGGGAACCGGAAGAGGATGAAGGACAGGAGCACCGAGACGACCAGCCCCACGACCAGGCCGAGCGATCCCGCCAGCAGCTCCGACGGCGGGATCTTCCGGATCTCCCGCTCCGCCGCCGAGACGGCGACGACCGTCCGACGCCCGACGATCCCCCCGAGGACGTACCCGATCGCGCTGCCCAGCACGATGCCGAGCAGGATCTGACCCTCGTCGACGCGGATCGCACCGGCGATCTGCCATCCGGCCACCGCGAACAGCGCGACGAGGATGAGACGGACGAGCTCAACGACCGTCCCCCGCGGGGCTCCGCGGGCTGGTCGCTCCTTCGGCGCGTCGGGGTGCTCGCTCACGTTCCTAGCCTGCGCCAGGAACGAGGCCCGTACAAGGGCGCTAGGCGGTGTGGGCTTCCTCGAGGACGCGGTCGACCATCGCCTCGGCCTTCTCCTCGGGCTGGTCGACGGCGAACACGAGCTCGGAGATGAGGATCTGGCGCGCCTTCGCGAGCATGCGCTTCTCGCCCGCCGAGAGGCCCTTCTCCTTCTCCCGGAGGGACAGGTTCCGCACGACCTCGGCGACCTGATAGATGTCGCCGGACTTGATCTTCTCGATGTTGGTCTTGTAGCGCCGGCTCCAGTTGGTCGGCATGCGGGTCTCGGCCTGCCGCAGGACCTCCATGACCTTCCGGACCTCGCGCTTGCTGACCACGTCCCGCAGCCCGACCTCCTCAGTGCTCTCGACCGGGACCATCAGGGTGAGGTCGCCGTAGGCCAGGCGGAGGATCAGGTACTTCTTCTTCTCGCCGAGGAACTCGCGCTCCGTGAGGTCTTCGATGACGGCGGCTCCGTGGTGCGGATAGATCACTTTGTCACCTTTGCGGTACGACACACGACCTCCCTGCGCTCGGAAAACAGCTCGACGTAAGGCCATGATAGCAGGGTGGACAGTCGGCTGACAAATCAAAACCGCTGGTCACGGGCCTGAATGAGCCACCGGAGCGCCGGCCGGGCGGCCGCGCGACCAGGCGATCGCGTCGCGCACGTGCGCCACACGCACCGTCCGGATCCCCTTTGGAACCGGCCCGGGGTCTCCGCCGCAGTAGAGCGTCCTGATCCCCGCGGCGCCGGCGGCCGCGACCCGTGCGGCCGGGTTCGGAACCGGGCGGACCTCCCCCGTCAGCGCCACCTCGCCGACGAAGGCTGAGTCCGGCGGCGCGGCGGTGCCGGTGGCGGCGGAAGCGAGCGCCGCGGCAACCGCGAGGTCCGCCCCCGGCTCCTCGATCCGGAGGCCGCCCGCGGAGGCGCCGTACAGCTCCGCCTTCGCGAGGCGGAGCCCCTGCACGCGGTCGACGACGGCCGCGACGACCGCGAACCGACGGGGGTCGAGACCCGAGACGTGGCGCCTCGAAGGCCCGTCCCCCGGGACGACCAGGGCCTGGATCTCGACCGCGAGCCCCCGCCGTCCCATGACGACGACGGCGGCCGCGGCGCCGGGTTCAGCGGAGCGCCCCAGGACCGTCGCCGGATCGACCTCGGTCAGCCCCGCGGGACCCATCTCCATCCACGCGACCTCGCCTTCCGGGCCGAAGCGGTTCTTCCCGCCCGCGAGCACGCGAAGTCCCGTCCGCGGGTCGCCGTCGAACGAGCAAACGACGTCGACGGCGTGCTCGAGCGTCCGTGGCCCGGCCAGGTCGCCGTCCTTCGTCACCTGACCCGCGAGGACGACGGCGATCCCGTCCCGCTTCGCCAGCGACACGAGTGCGTCGGTGCACGCCCGGACCTGCGACGGCCCGCCGGGGAGGGTCGTCTGCTCCGGATCGCGCAGCGCCTGGATCGAGTCCACCACCAGGAGATCGGGTCGCTCGGCGCGTGCGGCCTCGAGCACCTCGGTCAGATCGCGCCCCGGGACGAACCGATCTCCTGGTGGTGGACTCGATCCAGGCGCTGCGCGATCCGGAGCAGACGACCCTCCC
>DATLGG010000121.1:0-4318 GCA_035540615.1 Actinomycetota bacterium
AAGGCCCCGGCGGAGACGCCCTCGTCGACGATCCCCGCCCAGAGACGCTCGTACCGCTCCCGGAGCGCCCGGACCTCCTCGAGCCGGGCACCGGAGAGGGCTCGCCACTCGTGCAGGAACACTCGCGCCTCGTCGATGGAGCCCGCGACCACGCGGACGTGGGCTCGGAGCGCGCGGCGCAGCTTCTCCTCCGGGGGAAGCTCCGCCCTCGCGACGGGTTCCACCCCCGCGAGGAACTGCCCGGCCGCGCGCGTCACGATCTCGTGGAGGAGGTCCTCCTTCGACGCGATGTGCGCGTAGAGGCTCCCCGAGAGCATCCCGGTCTCCTGCGCGATGTCGCGCACGCTCGTCCCGTGGTAGCCGCGGTCGCTGAACAACCCGACGGCGGCGTCGAGGATCGCCTGGCGGCGTCCGTTCCTCGGCATGTCGCCCAGTATAGCCAGGTTAGCAAGCGTTCGCTTGGCTAGGCCTCGCAGGTCCAGGTGCCGGAGACGGAGCGGTCCCCCCGCACGAGGTTCACGGCGCCGGATCGGCCCGAAGCGTCGAGGACGACGGCACCCTGCAGCGGCCCCGAGGCGCCCTCGAAGAACGACCCGCGGACCCGAAGGTCATCGCCGACGGGATAGGCGGTGGAGCCGTCCCCGCCGCGGGCGCGTCGGACGGTGAACCGGAGGCTCTCCCCCTCGAAGGCGAGCCTGACCTCCACCGTTCGGCCGTTGCGTCGTTCCTCGACCCCCTCGCACGTCGCCGAGGTGGTGGCGACCCGGCCGTCGACCTGGATCGCCAGGAAGGATCGCCCGGAGGGAACCTCGGTGGGCAGATCGGTGGGCAGAACGACCCCCGGCAGGTTCGTCGGGATCGTCGCGGGCACGGTCGGATCGGCACGGGTCTCGCTCGGGTCCCCGCCGGCGGAGAGGTACCAGGGGATGCCCACGCCGACGAACACGATGCCGAGGAGCCCCAGGAGCCCCGGCACGAACCAGGTCCGGAACCGCCCCGCCAGACGCGCCTTCTGGGGGTTGGACGGCAGGTACCGCACCTCGACCATCTCGCCGGGCTGGTGCGAAGGTGGGTTCGAGCCGAGCTTGTCCTGGAACTGGATCTCCTGGCCATCCATCGCCGTGAAGCTGACGATGGGGTGGTAGACGGTGCCGCCCTCGCCCCCCGATCCCATCGCGAGCCCGGTCACCGTGCCGGGGACGGTGACCGCGTCCCGCAGGAAGCGCTTCGTCCGCCACACGATGAACAGCGCGAGCAGAACGAGGAACCCACCCACGCCGATGAAGGCGATCCCGCCGATCTGGCTCTCGTCCACCGAACCCCCCTCCGCAGGCCGGGCGCCGATCGCCCGGACGCGCGGATGCTAGCGGTTCGGCTAGGCGCGCTCCATCACGACGTCCTGGAGGTCGAGGACCTCACCGCGCGTGAGCACGATGTCCTGGATCTTCGGCCTGTACCCGGGCGCTGCGATGCGGAGGCGGTAGGTCTCGGTCCTGCCGGCTGCGGCCTCGAGGGGACGGGTCGTCGGGTTGAGGTGCCACTCGATCACGCCCTGGAGGTCGGAAGCGCTGTTGAGGTCGAGCACCTCCCGCGTCGCGGTCTTCTGCGCGAGGAGCGGTCCGATCCCCGTCGCACCCTGCTGCCACATCGGAGTGTCGAACTCCTTGTGCGCATCGAGGGAGACAACGACCGGCTTCGGCTCCTGGCCGGGCACCGGTTCGATCGCGCGGCCGCGGACCACGCAGTGCTTCGCCGGGTCCGCCGCCGCCTCGCAGAGGATCATGAACGCGTTCATCGAGCGCGGCCAGAAGTTCCGCACGGCGTTCTCACCGGAGGTGTAGTTCGGGTGGAAGGCGGTCCCGTGCTCGAACGTGTATCCGATCGCGCTCGCGGCGGCGTAGTACCAGTCGTCGGTCGTCCCCGTCGTCGGGTAGAGGCCCAGTCCGATCTGGTTCGCGTAGCCACCCATCGCCGACGCCATCTGGGCGCCGACCGTGCGCATGAGGGTCTCGTCGACCGTGGGCGTGTTCGTGTGGCCCCACGGCCGCAGCACGAGGCGTCCGTACGTGTGGTTCGTGATCATGCCCGTGACGTTGCGCGAGAGGAGGTAGCCCGCGACGTTGCGGGTCTCCGGCTCCGACAGCGCATCCCTGCCGTAGTAGGTCTGGTCGAGCGGATTGGGCGAGGTGCTCGCGTACGCGGGGACGGGGTCCACGTACCCGGCCGCGCCGCCCGTCGTCGCTCCCCAGAGGAAGGGGTAGTTCCGGTTGGGGTCGACCCCGAAGGCCGTCGGGTTGAGACCGTTCGCCTCGTTCTCCTGACCGACGCCGCGACGGTTCTTCCGCCAGTACGCGCCCTGTCCACCCGCAACGATCGACAGGTTCGAGTTCTCGAGGCCCGCTCGCGTGTAGGCGAAGCCGTCGGGGTTCTGGACCGGCAGGATCGAGACGCGACACCGGTTGAGCAGGCTGGTAACCCGCTGGTCCTTGCCGTAGTTCTCCAGCAGGTAGTGGGCGAAGATCATCGGGTACTCGGCGGCGGGCCATTCCCGCGCGTGATGGACGCCGTCGATGTAGGCCATGGGTCGCCCGTCGACCACGCCGACGTTCGCGGCGATCTCGATGCCGTGGACGAGGCGCCCCTCGAGCGTCCGCTCCGGGAAGGTGATGAGCCGCGCGAGGTGGGGATACGTCCTGGGGAGCTGCTTCAGCTCGTTCTCGTAGTCCGCGAGCTGGCGGTAGCCCGTCCGGTCCCCGCCGGGCATGTTGATCAGGCCGAGGGCCGGGGCGTCGGAGGAGGCCTCGCTCTCGGAGGCGTCCCGAGCGACGACGTCTCGGCAGGTGATCGTGTGGTCGATCCCGAGCTGCTCGAGGCGAGCGAGGTCGCCCGGCCACAGGAGCACCTCGATCGAGCCGTCGCGGAAGCGTCGGTGCGTGTCATCGAATGCAGCGAGCGCGACGGCCTGCGCCGCCGAGGTCGGCTTCACGCGCGCGAGCATCAGCGGCTCCGTGACGCCAGCTGCCTCCGCCGCTCGAGCGGCCGCCCCGGTTCCGGTCGCTGCCCAGGCCGGGCCGGCTCCGAGCAGCCGTCCGACCGAGACGGCCCCGAGGCCGAGCCCGGCACGCCGAAGGAGCTCCCGCCGACTGATCCCTCGACCTTCCCTCATCGTCACCCTCCGGTTCGCCGTGTCCCGTGCAGGGAGGCATCGCTCCCTCTCAGGCTCTGGATACGAGGGCGACCCCGCCGAATCCTTTGTGCAGGTGCACAGGGTCTCCGCCAGGGGCCGTCCGGAGAGCGGCGAGTCAGGGCTAGGACGCTCGCGGGGCCTGACGTTCGGGAGCCGCTTCGCCGCCCGAGATCGGGATCGCCACGCGAACGGTGGTGCCGTGTCCCGGAAGGCTGTCGACATCGAGCCGTCCGCCCGTCAGCTCCGCGCGCTCGCGCATCGTGGAGAGCCCGAGGTGCAGCGGCGAGTCGCTCGCGCCGTTCGCGGAGAAGCCGACACCGTCGTCCGCCACGACGATGAACGCGGAGCCGTCGCGAGCGGTGAGCTCGACACGGACGCGGCTCGCTCGCGCATGCTTGCGGATGTTCGCGATCGCCTCCCGCACGATCCGGTAGCCCGTGACGCGCACATCCATCGGAAGGTCGATCCCGAGACGGTCGTCGAGCTCGAAGATGAACCCGCTCTCCTCGCTCGCCTGCCGGAGCGACTCATGGATCGCGGGGCCGAGGCCGTCGCGGTCGAGCACGCGCGGATGCAGCTCGAACATCAGGCTGCGGAGCCGCCGGATCGCCTCGTCCACGGTCTGAGCGAGGTGGTCGAGCCCGATCGTCTCCGGCGCCGTCCGTCGCAGGACGTCGATGCGGAGGGAAACCGCGGTGAGCGCCTGGATCGAATCGTCATGGATGTCGGCGGCGATCCTGCGTCGTTCCTCCTCCTGCGCGCGGACGATGTGCGCGAGCAGCCGTCGGCGCTCCTCTTCGGCCTCCCGCCGCTGCGCCTCGGCGCGACGCCGGTCGAGGCTCCAGCGACGGACCCCGCGCAGGAGCAGCAGCCAGACCAGGATGACGGCGGGGATGCTCCCCAGAGCGAGGCTGAGTCCGACGGTCCGGCGCGCACGTCCCTCTCGATCGGCACGGGCTTCCTCGACGCGCATCCGGTCGATCGCTTCGACGAGGCGGTGGTTCATCCGTCGCTTCAGCTCCAGGTACTCCGGGCCCACGAGGAGATCGAGGCCCTCCTGCTCCCGCCCCTCCCCGGCGAAGCGGATCGCGTGGCTCTCGATCGCGACGAGACGGGCGTTGACTTCACGGG
>DATLGG010000122.1:0-5552 GCA_035540615.1 Actinomycetota bacterium
GGCTCGGCCCGCCCCGGTTGTACGCGGTGTTGATGCGGTCGAGCCCGTGGCCGGGGATCTCGACGCGGAGATCCCGGGGGAAATGCACGAGCACGGCCTTCCCGCGCCGCGGATCGAGGTGGACGAGGATGATCGTGTCCGACCGCTGGCCCTCGACGAGCGTCTCGTCCCCATCGAGCACCTGCTTCTCGTCGCTCAGGACCTCGCGCGAATCGCTTCCGATCACGAGCACGTTCAGGACCTGGCCCTCGAGGTCCGAGCGAGGTCCGGTCGAGGCGCGGGGGCTGTCGAGACCCTCGACGTGGGTCTGCTTCAGCGACCCCTCGATGTAGTTCAACATCGCGATCGCGCCGGTCGAGGCGACCCCCAACCCGAGCGACAGGAGGCCCGCCAGCAGCAGGAACAGGCGTCGGGGCACCCTGGAGCGACGCGGGCGCCGGGAGGTAGGGTTGGACATCAGGCAAAGCGTACCGTCGCGGCCGCTGGAGCGTCCGGAAGGAGGGGGATTGAGCGACATCGTGTGGCGCCCGAGCGAGGAGTACCTCGAGCGAGCGAACGTCACCCGGCTGATGCGCGCGCACGGGATCGCGTCCTACGACGAGCTGATCCGCCGCTCGACCGAGGACATCGAGTGGTTCTGGCAGGCCGCGATCGACGACCTCGGCATCGAGTTCTCCCGGCCGTTCGAGCGGCTGCTCGACACCTCGCGCGGGATCGCGTGGTCGACCTGGTTCGCCGGCGGACGGATCAACCTCGCGCACAACTGCGTCGACCGCTGGGCCGAGCGGACCCCGGAGGCCGTGGCGGTGATCTGGGAGGGCGAGGACGGAGCCGTCCGGCGCGTCACCTACCGCGAGCTGCGGGAGATGGCCGACCGCTTGGCGCATGGGCTGCGGTCGCTCGGCGTCGAGCAGGGGGACGCGGTCGGGATCTTCCTCCCGATGGCGCCGGAGACGGTGGCGGCGACCCTCGCGTGCGCGAAGCTCGGCGCCGTCTACCTCCCGATCTTCTCCGGCTACGCGGCCGACGCCGTCGCGACGCGTCTCGCCGATGCCGAGGCGAAGGTCCTCATCACGGCGGACGGGTCCCTGCGGCGCGGGCGCCCGGTCCCGATGCGCGGCATCGCCGAGCAGGCGGCGGCGCGCGTCCCGTCGGTCGAACACATCCTCGTCTGGGAGCGGCTGGGGGGCGATGCGGCGTGGAGCGACCGCGTGATCCCGTGGTCGCGCTTGCTCGAGGATCAGCCGTCGAGCTTCGACACCCTCGAGCTCGACCCCGAGCATCCTCTCTTCATCGCCTACACGAGCGGGACGACGGGCCGCCCCAAGGGCTCGGTCCACGTCCACGGCGGCTTCACCGTCAAGATCGCGGAGGAGGTCGCGTACCAGGTGGACCTCCACCCGGATGAGATCCTGTTCTGGGTGACGGACCTGGGCTGGATCATGGGCCCGTGGGAGATCACCGGCGCCGGCGCGCTCGGCGCGACCGTGTTCCTGTTCGAAGGCGCCCCCGACTTCCCCGAGCCAGACCGGCTCTGGTCGATGATCGAACGCCACCGCATCACGACGCTCGGGATCTCGCCGACCCTGATCCGCGCGCTGATCCCGCATGGCACCGAGTGGGTCGAGCGGCACGACCTGTCGTCGCTGCGGGTGATCGGCTCCACCGGGGAGCCGTGGAACCCCGAGCCGTACCACTGGACGTTCGAGCACGTCGGCGGTGGACGCTGCCCGATCATCAACCTCTCCGGCGGGACGGAGGTCGGGGCCTGCTTCCTGTCGCCGCACCCGGTGACCGAGCTGAAGACCGCGAGCCTGCGCGGGCCGGCGCTCGGGATGGCGGTCGAGGTCTGGGGTCCGGACGGCCGCCCGGTCGCGCCCGGCGAGGTCGGCGAGCTCGTCTGCACCAAGCCGTGGCCGTCGATGACGCGCGGCGTGTGGAAGGACGCGCAGCGCTACCTCGACACGTACTGGTCGCGCTGGCCCGAGGTCTGGGTGCACGGCGACTGGGCGACGATCGACGAGGACGGTCACTGGTTCCTGCACGGCCGTTCGGACGACACGATGAACATCGCGGGCAAGCGTCTCGGGCCGGCGGAGGTCGAGTCGGCGCTGATCGAGCACGCCGCGGTCGCGGAGTCGGCGGCGGTCGGCGTGCCGCACGAGGTCAAGGGTGAGGCGATCTGGTGCTTCGTCGTGACGAAACCCGGCGCCGCGCGCGGCCCGGAGCTTGCGCAGGAGCTCAAGGAGGTCGTCGGGAAGCACCTCGGCAAGGCGTTCCGTCCCGACCGAGTGCTGTTCGTCGACGAGCTCCCGAAGACCCGGTCCGCGAAGATCCTGCGCCGGGCCGTCCGCGCGACCGCGCTCGGCGAAGAGCCCGGCGACCTATCCAGCTTGGAGAACCCGACGGCGATCGAGAAGATCCGAGCGGCCGTCGCGAGCTGAGGGTGCCCGGGCCGTCGTGATGCATCCCCCCTCCCCGTGGACGCGTACGACGTCCTCCTGACGATCGCCGGGGTGGCGGCCCTCGGGGCGGCGCTGCTCCCGCGCATGATCGCGCAGCACCCCGTCTCGTTCCCGATGGTGTACGTCGCCCTGGGGATGCTGCTCTTCGCCCTTCCGCTGGGCTTCGACCCCCCGCACCCGTTACGGGAACGAGAGCTGACGGAGCGTCTCACGGAGCTCGGGGTGATCGTCGCGCTCACCGGGGCGGGGCTGAAGCTCGACCGGCCGGTGGGATGGAGACGCTGGGCGCCGACGTGGCGGCTGCTGGCGATCACGATGCCCCTGACGATCGCGGGCGTGTTCGCGCTCGGGTGGTGGGGGCTCGGTCTCGCCCCCGCGAGCGCGCTGCTGCTCGGAGCGTGCCTCGCCCCGACCGACCCGGTCCTCGCGTCCGACGTGCAGGTCGCCGGGCCGAACACCGAGGAGGAGGACGAGGTTCGCTTCACGCTCACCTCCGAAGCGGGGCTGAACGACGCCCTCGCGTTCCCGTTCACGAACGCGGCGATCGCGATGGCGCTGGCCGGCGCCGCCCCGGCCGCGTGGATCGGCGAGTGGCTGCTCGTCGACGTCCTCTACAAGATCGTGGTCGGGATCGCCTGCGGGTGGATCCTCGGCCGCGCGCTCGCGCTGCTGATCTTCCGCACGCCGTCCCAGACACGCCTCGCCGAGACCACCGAGGGCATCACGGCGCTGGCGATCACCCTGCTCGCCTACGGCATCACGGAGCTGGCGGCGGGGTACGGATTCCTCGCGGTCTTCGTCGCGGCGACGACCCTCCGGGGCGCCGAGCGGCACCACGAGTACCACCGGGCGCTGCACGAGTTCATCGAATCGGTCGAGCGGATCCTCATCGCCGCCCTGCTCGTCCTGCTCGGCGGCGCGATCGTCGGGGGCCTGCTCCAGCCGCTCACGTGGCAGGCCGCGCTCGTGGGGCTCGCGACCGTGTTCATCATCCGGCCGGCGACGGGGCTGATCGCCCTCGTCGGGAGCGTCGAGTCGGTGCACGAGCGAGCAGCGGTCGCGTTCTTCGGGATCCGCGGGATCGGCTCGCTCTACTACCTCGCATACGGCATCAACGAAGCGCCGATCCAGCGGCCGGAGGTGCTCTGGGCCTTCGTCAGCTTCGTGGTGCTCGTCTCGATCGTGGTGCACGGCATCGCCGCGACGCCGGTCATGCGCCACCTCGACCGGCGTCGCGGCTGACGCGCGTCAGACCGGGTAGGCGACGACCCCCATGTCGTACGCGTAGGGCTTCGCGGCCGCGACCGGATACAGGGAGACGCCGCTCGTGATGAACGTCCCCACGACGTAGAGGGCCGCACCGTTCGGGCTCATGGTGCTTCCGACCGCGACGTCGGAGCCGACGCCGCTCTGGTTGTGGTGCGCGATCCACCGCCGCTCGCCGGTGGCCACGTCGTACGAGGCGGTCATGATCGTCCCGGGCTCGATCTTGAAGATCGGCTGGATCTCGCCACGCGGGACGACGGCGTAGCCGCTGACGAAGACCTGGCCGGCGCTGGCCGAGATCGTCGTGGCCGTGTCGTTGAAGCGGGCGGCGCTGTTCTCGGTCGCCATCCATCGCTGGGCTCCGGTCGCGAGGTCGTAGGCGATCGTCACGTAGTCGGTGCAGCAGACGACCCCTTCGTGCCCGGTGCCGGTGACGACGACGGAGGAGCCCGTGATGGCGACGCCCGCCGCGGAGTCGTTCCCGCTGCGCGTGCTGTCGTACCTCACGGCCCAGCGACGCGCGCCCGTGAGCGCGTCGATCGCCACCGTTGCGTAGTCCTGGTTGCCCTGTGGCCCGACGGAGGTTCCGGTCACGGCGATCGTCGCGCCGTCCCCGGAGAGGGCGAACCCGGCGACGTTGTCCCCGAGGCCAGCCCCGTCGTACGTCGCGGCCCACACCCGCTCGCCGAGCCGCTCCTCGTCCTCGGCCTCGAACGCGGCGACGAGGTAGTCGTTGCCGGCGAGGCGCCGCGTCGTCCCAAGGAGGTAGACCAGGGAACCGTCGGCCGCGGTCGCGACGCGCAGGCCGCCGTCGTAGCCGCCGCCGTCGTACCGCGCGGACCAGCGCCGCTCGCCGGTCGCGGCGTCGTAGGCCTCGACCATCGCGTCGCCGGGGATCCCGGCGCCGTCGTCGGCCGTTCCTGCCACGTACACGGTCTCGCCGTCGGGAGAGGTCACGACGCCGAACGAGGTGTCGTCGACGCTCTTCGGGCCCGCGTACCGCCGCGTCCACAGGATCTCGCCGGTCGAGGCATCGTGGGCCGTCGTCAGCCAGTCGAAGCCCTCGAAGGCGACGCTGCGCCCCGTGACGAAGACGCGTGTACCCGCGGGGTCCACGGCGATCGCCGAGCCCGTGTCGAACTGGGCAGCGGCGTCGACGCGCTTGCTCCACAGGATCTCGCCGGTGCCCACCTGGAAGGCGGCGGTCGCCTGGTCCTGGAGGGTCGTGTCGTCCCGGCTCTGTCCGGTGACGAAGACCTTCGTGCCGTCCGGGGAGGCGGCCACCGCACGACCGATGTCCTCGCCGTTGCCCCCACGCCCGCCCGGATGGTTGTACGCGCCGGTCCACGCGGCACAGCGCTCGTTGACGCCGACGACCTGGTCGACGCAGGCCGGCAGGGCCTGGCTCGCGCCGCCGGCGGCCACCACGAGGACCCCGACGATCGATCCGACCAGCCGCAGGCTCCTGCGGCCGTACCGATGCATGCTCACGTTCGCTCCCTCCTCGATCACGACGACGCGGGCATCTTCGACGGGCCGGGCATCCCGTCCTTTGTGCAGCTGCCCAAACCCTCCGCCGCCGACCGCCGTCTCCGGCCCGCGTATCCTGAGGCCTCCCGACGACCGAGCCATGCCGAGCCGACGCCTCTCCTCGATCCTCCGCCATCGCTGGGCGCCCGACGCCGCGATCCTGGCCGTCGCCTTCGTCGCCACCCTCGTGGCGGAGTGGCGGACGATCGTGGATCCCGCCGTCTATCCGGTGGATGCGACGATCCACACGTACTGGATGGCGCGGTTCGACGACCCCGCGCTGTTCGCGGG